>JBEOKH010000485.1:0-11802 GCA_040275625.1 Thauera sp.
TGCTCGCCGACACCGACCACATGGGAATTCGCACGCGGGCCGTTGCGGACATGGGCGATTTCATCCTGGCGCAAGGCGGCCCGGCCGAACCGCCACCGCTGGACCGTGCACACCCTCGGTGACGCCGATGTCCTGACCTGGGGCGGCGCCAGTGGTGGATCGAGACTGGAAGCAGGAGATCTGCTCGTGGCAACCGCCCGAAGCGCCGACCTGGCCGGGTTTGCCCCGACCCTGCTCTCGGCCGACGAGTTCGACCGCAGCCGGCAGTTCCGTGTCGCCGCCGACCGGGATCGCTTCTTCGCCGCCCACGCCTTGAAACGGCGCCTGCTCGGCGTGTTGCTCGGTGTGCCCGGAGCGCAGCTGCGCTTCGAACGCCAATGGGCGGGAAAGCCCCAACTGGTGGGGCGCGAACTCCATTTCAACCTCTCCCACAGCGGAGACTGGGTGGTACTGGCGATATCCCGCTCCGCTCCCGTGGGCGTCGACATCGAACAGGGAGACAGCGCGCTCCCCGAGGGAATGCTGTCCCTCGCGCTGCACCCGGACGACCGCCTTGCCCGCGAACCGGACTCCCTCGTCGATCGCTTCTATACCGCCTGGACCTTGAAGGAGGCGGTCAGCAAGGGGGTCGGGATCGGCCTGGCGCTGCCATTCACGCAACTGCGGCTGGAGCCGAGCGCGCCGACCCAATACCGCTGCAGGCATGGGGATGAACTCTGGCATGCCGAGCACAGGAAGCTGGAGGGCGGCGCCCACCTCGCCGTTGCATGCCTATCCCCCTGGACGCGCTTACGACTGCTGCGAATCGAGCGCGGCATCTGAAACAGGCGACGCTGCACCACGATGCACTCTGGACCCACCGGCTGTCGTCAGGCAGATCCCGAGATGCCGCTCGACAAATGGGAGGGGCACTGCACCGATATGAGCGTGTTCTTGCGCGCCTCGCCGGGCAGCACGCCGAACTGCTTGCGGAACGCGGTGCTGAAGTGGCTGATGTTGCTGTATCCCAGCATCAGCGCCGTTTCCGTCACATTGTAGTGATACAGCAGCTCCCTTGCCCGCTCCATGCGATGGCGTTGAAACAGTGAATAGACGCCCATGCCGAACAGCGACCTGAAGCCCCGCTTCAGTTTCAGCTGGTTGAGCCCCACCTCCATGGCCAACTCTGCGATCGTGGGCGGCGCACTCAGGTCTTCGAGCAGCCGCTCCCGTGCCGCCAGCAGGCGCCTGCGCTCTCGAAGCGGCACGGCGTCCTGCACGCCGTTGCGGTTCAACCCCTCGAAATGCCATCCCAGGAACTCGAGCACGGCGGCATGCAGCAGCAATGGCGACGCGCCCGGGTGTTCGACGCGTTGCGCCAGTCGCGTCGCGGCGTCGATGGTCCGGCTGCCTGGTGGCGTTGCCCGCATGATGAAACCACTCTGGATATCACCGATACGCTCGAACTCGTCACCCACCAACTCGCCCAGCATCTCGGGTGTCAGCATAAGCTCCAGGTGGCGGTAGTCCGGGCTGTACCACACCGAGAACCGCTCTCCCGGTGCATATCCGATATGCCCCTCGCCGACACGGGGAGCGATCGCGATCCCCCTTACCCTTCCCTGCGACGTACCGCCGAGGAGGCAGGAGAAATGCACATAGCGGCTGTCATTGAGCAGGTTGACCCGCAACTCGTCGCGACCATTGCCGTTGTACAGCCCCACAACCATTCCGGGCCGTGGCTCGACCAAAGCGGCCTTGAACGCACCGCGCCCCCCAGGACCCGGTTGCGCTGCGGAATGCTCACCGCCGAAGAGCTTCGAGGTCCGCAACGGAGTCACGCCGTCAATGGGTTGTGTGGCCGTGCATTGCATTGGCTCCTCCTGGACGACAGTGGAATCATCACGCGATACATGCTTATAGCGTGAATGCGACTCATTCGCAACCATGTGCAGAAAATGGCTACCGGTGACTGCGTCCATTCCTGAGGCAAATGACTCCCGATCCGGACAGTCCCGTTTCCGATGCGGGGAGTCGCATGAGTGGCTTGGTGGCTAGGCTTGTCTCCCTGGTTCGAAGCAACCCACGGAATCCGCCATGCCCTTGCACCTCGTGCTTTTCTTGTGCCTGATCATCTCCCCCGTCGTCGCCCTGTCCGTTCACGCGGCGCCCCCGGACGCCTACGTGCTCATGAAGCGGGTCGATGAACGGCCGGACGGGGAGGACCGCCGTTCGATTCTGGTGATGGAGCTGATCAACCGCCAGGGCAGCAAGCGGGTGCGCCGCCTGCTGTCGCTGGCCAAGGACTACGGCGCCGACAGCCGCAAGGTGCTCGCCCTGCTCGATCCGCCGGACGTGAAGGGCACCACCTTCCTTTCCTGGGACTACGCCGATCCCGCCCGCGAGGATGACCGCTGGCTCTACCTGCCGGCGATGAAGCGGGTGCGGCGCATCATGGGCGAGTCACGCAACGACACCTTCATGGGCTCCGACTTCACCTACGACGACCTGGGCGATCGCAGCGTGGACGAAGACGACCACCGCCTGCTGGGCGAGGAAACGCTGGAGGGCATCGACTGCTGGGTGGTCGAATCGGTGCCGAAGGACACGACGGAGCGCTACAAGCGAAAGAAGATCTGGGTGCGCAAGGACGCCGACCTCCCGATCCGTGTCGAGTACTACGACAAGGATGGCCTGCTGAAAACCCTTCGGGTGCTCGAGGCCCGCCTCCAGGACGGGTTCTGGGTCCAGGTGAGCACCGAAATGCACAACGTGCAGGAGGATCACCGCACCGTCCTGACCGTCGAGGAGATCCAGCACGACACCGGCCTGCAGGATTCCCTATTCGAGGTAGCCACCATCCAGCGCGGCCACCTGCGCTAAGGGGGCAGGATGACCGACTGTTCCCACCCATCACCATGGCGCGTGCTGCTCGGCCTGCTGCATGACGAAAGGGGCCCGCTGCTGGCAGCCGTATCGGTGACCGCCGTCGCCGCCCTGTTCGAGCTGTTGCCCTAT
Organism: Thauera sp.; assembly: GCA_040275625.1. Lineage (GTDB taxonomy): Bacteria > Pseudomonadota > Gammaproteobacteria > Burkholderiales > Rhodocyclaceae > Thauera. The sequence goes on from JBEOKH010000485.1 coordinate 2,998, forward strand.
TGGCTGCTCTATCAGTCCATCGTGCTGGTGCTGTCCGGTACGCAGGTTGCCGATGGATTGCTCCGCCTCGCGGGGTGGATGGCCGTGGTGCTGTTGGTAAAGTACGGGCTGTATTCCTTCGCCTACTACCTCAGCCACCGCGCGGCCTATCAAGTCCTCGCGAACCTGCGGCGGGACCTGGCCCGGCGGCTCGTGTGGGCGCCACTCACCTGGCTGCAAGGCTACAGTTCAGGCGAGCTGAAGAAGATCGTCATGCAGGACGTGGAGCGGTTGGAGCAGTTCATCGCCCACCACTCGGTAGAGTGCATGGCCGCGCTGGCCGGACCTTTGTTCGTGGCGCTGTTTCTGCTCTGGCTGGACTGGCGGCTGGCGCTCGCGGCCCTGGCGGTGGTGCCGCTGGCGGCCCTGGCGCAGTGCCTGTTCATGCGCGGTATGGGCGACCGCATTGGGGACTTCGATCAGGCCGTCGGCGAACTGACCGGAACCACGGTCGAGTACGTGCGCAACATTCCGGTGATGAAGGCCTTCCGGCAGGAGGCAGGCTCCTTCCGCCGCATGCGTAGTGTGCTGGACCGTTACCAGGACCTCGTCACCGTAGTCATCCGCCGCACCATACCGGGCTGGTCGGTGTTCACGGTGCTGCTCAGCGCCAACATCTTCTTCATCCTGCCGACGGGCGTGTGGCTGGTGAGCCAGGGCGCGCTGTCCCTGCCGGACCTGATCCTGGCCGTGATGCTCGGCACCGGCATGCTCAAGCCGCTCTTCAAGGTGGCACGCCTCTCCTCCGAGATCCGTGAAATCCTGGGCGGTGTGCGCCGTATCGCCCCCTTCCTCGCCTGGTCGCCACCCGACCATAGATCTTTGGTCGCGCTGGCCGTCACGCCCGGGGTCAGCTTCGACGCCATCTCCTTTGCCTACGACGACGCGCCGGTGCTGCACGATCTCAGCTTTGAACTGCCGCCGGGAAAGCTGACTGCCATGGTCGGGCCCTCCGGGGCGGGGAAATCCACCGTTGCCCAGCTGCTGGGCGGGCTGGCCCGGCCGCAACAAGGGACCATCCGATTGGATGGCATCTCCCTGGATACCCTCGACGAAGCGCAGCGGGCCTCGCTGGTCTCGGTGGCCACCCAGGAGGCCTTTCTGTTCCGCGGCACGCTGATGGAGAACCTGAAGCTGGCATGCCCAGAAGCCGACGAGGCGACGGTTCGGCAGGCTGCCCGCGTCGCCCAGGCCGATGCCTTCATCTCGGCGCTGCCCGAAGGTTACGACACACGCGTCGGCGAGCGCGGCGTGCGCCTTTCCGGCGGAGAGCGCCAGCGCATCGCCATCGCCCGCGCCCTGCTGGCCGACACCCCCGTGCTGGTGCTGGACGAGGCGACCGCGTTCGCCGACAGCCTGACCGAGCGCGCCTTCTACAAGGCGCTGCACGAGGCGTACCCGTGCAAGACGCTGCTGGTGATCGCCCACCGCCTCTACACCATCGAACAGGCCGACCAGGTCCTGGTCATGGAGAGCGGCCGACTGGTGGACGCGGGTCGCCATGCCGAGCTCCTCGCCCGATGCGGACTCTACCAGCGGTTGTGGCATCGGCAGAGCGTCGGCGAGAGCTGGACGATCGGAGAGGAGGAGTTGGTCGATGCGGGCGTTTGTTGATCTCCTGAGCCGTGTGATCCGGGCGGGCAAGCGAGGCCCACGCCTGTTCTATTGGGGTTTGTCACTGCGGGTAATGGAGCGCGTCTTCTCCATCGCCCCCTTCTTTCTCGCCTATGCCTGGTTCGATGAGCTGCTGCAGAAGAGCGGCACAGGCCTGGAGCTTGTGGAAACGATCGGCAACGATGACCGGATGGTGACGTACGGCGTGGCACTGGGCGTCCTACTGACAGGGCAACTCGTGTTCTCCTACCTGGGCCAGCTGCGGAGCTTCACCGGGGCCTACGAACTCATCGGGTGCTACAGGGAAACGGTAATCGACCACGTGCGGCGCCTGCCTCTGGGCTCCCTGCAGAAGGAAAGCTCCGGGCGCCTGGCCTCGGTGCTCACCGACGACGTCAACCGGGTGGAGAAGATCTTCACCCACCTGACGGCCGAATGGGTGGCCGCGGCGGCCGTGCCCTTGCTGTTCGTGACCGCACTGGTCTGGATCGACTGGCGCCTGGCATCGAGCCTGGTCGTCACGCTGCCGCTGGCCGTGGCGGCGCTCAATGCGGCCCGCCGCTTCTTCCTTGCCCGCGCCGATCGCAAGCAGGAGCAGTTTCTGGAGGTGTCCGGCCTCCTGGTGGAGTTCGTCACCGGCATACGCACCCTGCGGCTGTTCAACCGCGCCGGAGCCTGGTGGGAGCGGCTGGACCGGCGCTTCGAGGCGATCCGCCACAGCAGCATGGGGGTCGAGGCCTGGGCCGGCGGCTCGGTGCAGCTCTATAGACTCTGCCTGGAGCTGGGATTGGTGGCGCTGCTGCTGTGCGGCGCCTGGCTGGCCAAGGCAGACGGACTCGCGCCGCTGCACTGGCTCCTGTTCGCCATGGTCGCCTACAAGCTGCTCGATCCGCTGCTGGATGCCGCCGCCTTGCTCACGGAGCTCCGAGCCATGGCCCGGAGCGAGGCCCGCGTTCAGGCGCTGCTCGACCGGCCACCTCTCCCCGATTCGCCAAAACCTGCCGAGCCCGACGGGTTCGAGGTGGCCTTCGAGGGCGTCGGCTTTCGTTATGACACGAGCGCAGAGTGGGTGCTCAGGGATGTCTCCTTCCGCGCCCCCCAAGGCCGGATCGTCGCCGTGGCCGGCCCCTCGGGCAGCGGCAAGAGCACCCTGCTACACCTCCTGGCCCGCTTCTTCGACCCACAGGAGGGCCGGATCACCCTCGGTGGCGTCGACCTCCGCAACTTGGGTCCGGACCGGCTCTACGACCACCTGAGCTTCGTTTTCCAGGACGTCCAGCTATTCGACGGCAGCGTGCTGGAGAACGTGCGCATCGGCCGTCCCGACGCCACCGACGCCGACGTGATGGCCGCCTGCCGTGCCGCCTGGTGCGACGAGTTCATCCGGCAACTCCCACAGGGTTATGAAACCCCCATCGGCGAGAACGGCCAACGCCTCTCCGGCGGCCAGCGCCAGCGGCTCTCCATCGCGCGCGCCCTGCTGAAGGACGCCCCCGTGCTGCTGCTCGACGAGGCCACCGCCTCGGTCGATCCAGAAGCGCAGCATGAGATACAGGAGGCAATCTCGCGCCTGATCAAAGGGCGCACCGTCATCGTGATCGCTCATCGGCTGCACACCATCCAACACGCCGACCAGATACTGCTGCTCGCACAGGGGCGGATCATCGAGCGCGGCTCCCACGACGAACTCCTCCGGGCTGGAGGGCTGTATCGCGACATGTGGGCCTTGCAGACCGTCACGCAGTGAGTCCCCTTTCATCACGGGTTTCACCGCACGCAAAGCCGCTGTTTCGATTGATATAATCGCCCGATGACAAGAACAGAACTCATCGACCGTCTCACACAGAGCTTCCCCCAGCTTGTCGCGCGGGACGCGGAAGACGCGGTGAAGGGGATCCTCGGCGCCATGACCGATACACTCAGCCGTGGCGGCCGCATCGAGATTCGCGGCTTCGGCAGCTTTTCGCTGAACTACCGGCCGCCACGCGTGGGCCGCAACCCCAAGTCAGGCGAGACGGTGCATGTCTCCGGAAAGTACGTGCCCCACTTCAAGTCCGGCAAGGAGTTGCGGGAACGGGTGGATGTTGCCCCCATTGTGACCGCCGCCCACAAAAGGGCCGCCTGAGGGGGGGCCTCGTCGTCCGACGGACCTGCACCGTTTCAATCTCGCCGATCGCCCAGGCAAGCATCGAACGCAACCGAACCCGCCGATAGCCCACCTCCTCGTTTCTCCACAGAAACTGTGGATAACTCTCTCGATAAGTCCGCCACCCTCCGACGCATCACAGCCCCACAGCGGTGACGCATTTTCGACCAAGGGGTTACCTGCGCCCCGATAAACCGGCACAGCGGCGATTCACATTGTTTGCTGATGCGGTCTCCCCGGATGGCGATGGTATCGGCTCGACATTGCCGAGAGCCGATCCATGCAATCCGCCCTTCCGTCCCGTTGGACGGCGCGCAGCGGCCTGTTGCTGGCCACCACCCTGGCGGCAGGCTGCGCGAGCGCACCGCCGTCGTCGCCTCCTGTCGCCCCAGCGCAAGCCGTCGGATCGGTGGCGCCACCACCGGATTACGTCCCGGTGGTGCGCTACGGCCGCTATACCCTGGTCGAACTCGCACCGACAGCTGCCCAGCAGGACCTTCTGCTGCAAGTGGTCGACGTGGCCGTGCCGGACACCCTGAACGCCAGCGTCGGAGATGCCCTGCGACACGTCCTGCAGCGTTCCGGCTACCGCTTGTGCGACGGGCACGATGCCGATGCGCTGCTGACCTTGCCGCTGCCGGCGGCCCACTACCGGCTCGGTCCGGTTGTGCTGCGCGATGCACTGCTGACGCTGGCCGGCCCTGCCTGGGGTCTGCAGGTCGACCACGGCACGCGCCGCGTCTGCTTCACCCAACCCAAGCCGGATGTACCTGAGCCACCGCGACCAACCCTCCCGGACACCGGCAACCAGGCCGAGACGTTTCCGCTTTCGACGGAGGTCCAGCCATGAACATCGCGCCCGCTTCAGCCGACCGGGGACGCACGACGCTACTGCGCGTCGCCACCGCCACCTGGCTGCTGCTAATCAGTGCGGTCGTACTGATCGATCACGTCGCGCTGTCGGACCTGGCCGAGCAGGCCGAGACCCAAGCGCCCGGCGCACAGGTGGCCGTACTCGAAGGCCGTCTGGCCGACCTTGCCGAGCAGGTCCAACTGATTCGGCGGCAACCCGCCGCCGTGGCACAGGCACGCTACGACACCGAGCATCAGGCCGTGACCCAGCGCCTGGCCGACGTCGAACTGGCGCTGGGCGAGCGCCTGGTGGCCGGCGATCTGCGGCCTCTGCAGGATCGCCTGGCTCACCTGGAAGCGCGGCAGGCACAGCGCCCGATATCCCAAGCCGCGCCGCGTCCACCCGCCCCGGAGACACCCAGGCCGAAACCGGCCGGGCCGTCATTTCAGATACTCGGTGTCGAGTTGCGCGCCGACGAGCGCTTCCTTTCGATCCGGCCGCATGGCGCGAGCGCGCTGTCCCAGGTCCGCCTGCTGCGTGTCGGTGAGGAAGAAGACGGGTGGCGGCTCGAAACCATCGAAGACGGAAGCGCCACGTTCCATCGGGCCGGCGAGCGGCTTCGCATCGCCTTCCCGGCGCGTCAGGGCGGCTCACGATGAAGCGCCTCCACTTGGTTCCGATCCTCGCAGCACTCCTGCCTGCACTTGCCCTCCCCCAGGCCGCCGCGACCGCACAGGACACCGGAGGCACCGCAGCCTCTGTGATCGCGCCCAGCCGCGAACGCCCCGTGGCTACGATCCGCAGCGAGGAACAACAGGCGCGCGACTGGGGACTGCAGACAGACGAATGGACACGCTACCGCGAACTGATGCAAGGCCCCCTGGGCATCTATTCGCCCAACCTCGACCCACTCACGGCCCTGGGCATCGAAGCGCGCTCCGACGAGGAGCGTCGCCGTTATGCGGAACTGCAGGTGCAGGCGGAAGCCCACCGCGTCGAGAAGATGCTTGCCTACCAGCGCGCCTACGACGCAGCCTGGCAGCGGCTGGCACCCGGCATGCAGCGGGTCAACCTGCCCGGTGTCAGCCCGGCCGTGTCGGCCGCCGGCCTCCCGCAAAGCACGGGCCGCACCGCGGTCTTCGTCAAGGATGGCTGCGCCGCCTGCGACCAGGCGGTGCAGCGGCTGCAGGCCTCCGGCGCCGAGTTCGACGTCTACGTGGTCGGCAGCCGTGCAGACGATGCGCACATCCGCGACTGGGCACGGCGCGCGCGGATCGACCCGGCCAAGGTGCGCGCCCGGCAGATCACCCTCAACCACGACGACGGGCGTTGGCTGTCCCTCGGCCTGCAGGGCGAGTTGCCCGCCGTCGTGCGCCAGGACGGCGGGCAATGGCAGCGGCAGCCCTGACCCGTTGCCACGCCGTGCTTCTGCTGCTGGGAAGCTTACTGGCCGGCTTTGTGCAGGCACAGGAGGTTCCACCGCCGGCCTACCAGTTCGCGGCGCAGCGCGCCGGCATCCCCTCGACCGTGCTCTACGCCGTGGCGTTGCAGGAGAGCGGCACCCGCTTCAACGGTCGCCTCGTGCCCTGGCCCTGGACGCTGAACGTGGCCAGCGCCCCGCGCCGCTTCGCCACCCGCGCGGAGGCCTGTGCCGGACTGCACCAGGCCTTGCGCGAAGTCCCGCCCACCCGCATCGACGCCGGCTTGGGCCAGATCAACCTGGGCTACCAGCGCCATCGCTACGAGCAACCCTGCGGACTGCTCGATCCCTACCGGAATCTCGAGCTCGCCGCCGAGATCCTGCGCGAGCAGCACGCACCGGACCAGGACTGGCTGGTCACGATCGGTCGCTACCACCGGCCCGCCGGCGGCGCACCCGCCGCGCGCTACCGCGACAGTGTCGGCCGGCACCTTGCCCGTGTGCTCGGCGAACCGGTGCCGGACCACACCCCCTGGAGGACCTTGCCATGAAACGCCATCGCTTCCGCGCGGCTGTACCGTGGGTGATGGGCCTGCTGTCGCTCGCCGCGACGCCGGCCGTCCTCGCGCAGTCGCAACCGTTGATCGTCGTCGAGGATCGCGGAGGCGTGTCCGCGTTGCCGTACTACCAGGCGCTGGACCTGCAGCCACGTGCCGGAGACGCGCCACCGCCAGGCATCGAGTTGCCTCGAATGCCGGATCACCCCTTCGATGAAGCGGCCATGCTGCCGGTACACTCGGCCAGCCTGTCGCCGGGCGACGTGGCGCGCCGGGTGATCCAGGCGCCGGGACTCACCCCGTTGTTCCTGGTCGGCGACGACGACCGCTCCCGCACCTGGCTTCGCCAGCGTGCACAGGCCCTGCGCGACCTGGGCGCCGTGGGTCTGGTGGTACAGGTCGAATCGCCGCAGGCCCTGGCCGCGTTGCGCGCCCTGGCACCCGGCCTGACCCTGGCGCCCGTCTCGGGCGACGAACTGGCCCAGCGCCTGGGACTGCGTCACTACCCGGTACTGGTCACCGCCACCGGCATCGAGCAGTGAGGCCTGCGCCATGGCCCAGCCGCATGCCGTCGAAGTCCTGCTGCGGCCAGCGGTGGAGCTATACACCGTTGCCGTCTGCGCGGGCGCCGCGGTGGTGTGCGTGGTCGCACCGTGGTCGCTCGCGCTGAATCCGCTGGTGGGTCTCGGCAGCGCGCTGGCATTCCTGGCGTTCGGTGCGATCCGCCTGCACGATGCCTGGGCCATCCTTCGCTACCGCCGCAACATCCGCCGCCTGCCACGCTACGTAATGACCAGCCGCGACGTACCGGTGAGCCAGCACCGCCTGTTCATCGGTCGCGGCTTCCGCTGGGAGCAGCGGCACACGCACCGGCTGGTGCAGACGTACAAACCCGAGTTCCGCCGCTACACCGAGCCGACTGCGTTCTACCGGATCGTACGCCGGCTGGAAGCGCGGCTGGAGTTCGCGCCGCCACCGCTGTCGAAGCTCGCGCGCGTGCTGGCCTGGGACAGCCCGCTCAACCCGGCCCGGCCCCTGCCCCCGGTGGGCGGCATGCCGCGCCTGCACGGCATCGAACCACACGAGGTCGACGTCACGCTGCCGCTGGGCGAGCGCGTCGGCCACACCCTGGTGCTGGGCACCACGCGCGTGGGCAAGACGCGGCTGGCCGAGTTGTTCATCACGCAAGACATCCGCCGCAAGGTCAGCGGCGAGCACGAGGTGGTGATCGTCTTCGACCCCAAGGGCGATGCCGATCTGTTGAAGCGCATGTACGTTGAGGCGAAGCGCGCCGGGCGCGAAGGCGAGTTCTACGTCTTCCATCTGGGCTGGCCGGACATCTCGGCGCGCTACAACGCCGTGGGCCGGTTCGGGCGGATCTCCGAGGTTGCCACGCGCATCGCCGGGCAGCTCTCGGGCGAAGGCAACAGCGCCGCATTCCGCGAGTTCGCCTGGCGCTTCGTCAACATCATCGCGCGCGCCCTGGTCGAGCTGGGGCAGCGGCCGGACTACCTGCTGATCCAGCGCCACGTCATCAACATCGACGCGCTGTTCATCGAGTACGCCCAGCACTACTTCGCCAAGAACGAGCCGAAGGCCTGGGAGGTCATCGTCCAGCTCGAAGCCAGGCTGAATGACAAGAACATCCCGCGCAACATGATCGGGCGCGAGAAGCGCGTCGTCGCCCTCGAACAGTACCTGTCGCAGGTGCGGGTCTACGACCCGGTGCTCGACGGCCTGCGGTCGGCTGTGCGTTACGACCGGACCTACTTCGACAAGATCGTCGCCTCGCTGCTGCCGCTGCTGGAGAAGCTGACCACCGGCAAGATCGCGCAACTGCTCGCACCGAACTATTCGGACCTGTCCGACCCGCGGCCGATCTTCGACTGGATGCAGATCATCCGCAAACGCGCGGTGGTCTACGTGGGGCTGGATGCGTTGTCCGATGCCGAGGTGGCCGCGGCGGTGGGCAACTCCATGTTCTCCGACCTCGTTTCCGTCGCGGGGCACATCTACAAGTTCGGCATCGACGACGGCCTGCCCGGATCGGCGACCGGCGTGAAGGTGCCCATCAACGTCCACGCGGACGAGTTCAACGAACTCATGGGCGACGAGTTCATCCCGATGGTCAACAAGGGCGGCGGTGCCGGCGTGCAGGTGACGGCCTACACGCAGA
>JBEOKH010000486.1:0-7842 GCA_040275625.1 Thauera sp.
CGCGCAGCGCGCTGCCGGCGGCGACCGCGATGCGGGTGTGGTGGCCCATCGCCTGGGTGGCGTCGGTCAGCGTGTTGTCGGGGAGGGTGGCGAGGTCGCCGCGACGCTGACCGAGATCGGCGGGGCCGAGGACCTGGCCGGCGCGCAGCGGGCGGGCGGCGACGAGGTAATCGGCAACGACCGCGACGCGTGCCTGCAGGTAGGCGGTCCACGTCACCGGTGAGTTGCAGCGCACCCCTACGCTGATCCGCCCCCAGGCGCGCGTGCCGGCGGGAAGGAAGGGCTCGAGCGCCGCGCAGGCGGGCAATTGGTTGTTGGGGTCGAGCGCGGCGACCTCGATCGACACCTCGCCTGGAAGGCCGTTGGCCTGCTGGCGCAGGAACTCGGCGACCCGGGCCTCGATCGGCCCGTCAGCAGTCCGCGCGCTCGCGCCGGGTGCGCACAGCAGGGTGAGGGCGGTGCCCAGTATTGCGGCGACGGTGTGCGGTCGGCGTGGGCGGCTGCGCAGGGAGAGGGGCTTCGTCATGCGCGGATTGCACCATGGCGCCCGCCGGCGTGGCAACCGGCACGCGTGCAGCCATCGCCATGCGCGCTCGGGCGGGGGGTGTGTTTGCCGCGGCGGCAATTCCTGCCGCCTGCCGGCGGCGAAAATGGCCGGGCTTTACGCCGCTTATCGGCGCCAGGGCGTTGTTCACACAGGGCTACCATCGCTGGCATGGAAGCTGCGACCGGAATGTCCGGGCGCACTGCCCCGGGAGCACAGCGATGAAGACTCTTTTCGACCGGCAGATACAGTTTCACCAGACTGCGCTGAACCTGCAGGCGCACCGCCAGCAGATGATCGCCTCCAACATCGCCAACGCCGACACGCCCAACTACAAGGCGCGCGACGTGGATTTCCGCGCCGCGCTGCAGGGTGCGCTCAACGCGGGCCGCGCGGGGGTGCAGCTGTCCACCACGCAGGCCGGCCATATCTCCGCCACGCCGGCGCCTTCGCTCGAGAGCCTCACCGGCTACCGTCGCGAACTGCAGTCGGCGGTTGACGGCAACACCGTCAACATGGACATCGAACGCGCCGCCTTCGCCGAGAACGCGCTGCACTACGAGGCCAGCGTGACCTTCGTCAACGGCATGCTGCGCTCGATGAACACCGCGATCACCGGCCAGTAAGGAGCGTTCCCATGAGCATGCTCAATGTCTTCCAGATCGCCGGATCGGCGCTCAACGCGCAGTCGCTGCGGCTCAACACCACCGCGTCGAACCTCGCCAACGCCGACAGCGTCACCGCCGAGGACGGCCAGCCCTACCGCGCCAAACAGGTAGTGTTCTCGGCCCAGCCGGTCGCCGGGCCCGCAGCGGTGGGCGTGCAGGTAACCGGCGTGGTCGAGAGCACTGCGCCGCTGCGCCTGGTGTTCGAGCCCAACAACCCGGCCGCCAACGCCGACGGCTACGTCGAGATGCCCAACGTCAACGTGGTCGAGGAGATGGTGAACATGATCTCTGCCTCGCGTTCGTACCAGAACAACGCCGAAGTGATGAGTACGGCACGAACCTTGCTTCAACGTACCTTGCAGATCGGCCAGTGAGGCCGGTGACGCGGATAACGCCGCGAGCAGGAGAGAATCTGAAATGAGCACCGTATCGAACACCCAGGGCGTCGCAGATAGCGTGCTCGCCAGCATCAACACGCGCAGCGCGCCTGCGGACAAAGCCTCCGGGGATATGAACTCGCGCTTTCTCACCCTGCTCACCACGCAGCTGAGGAACCAGGACCCGCTCAATCCGATGGAAAACGCCGAGGTCACCTCGCAGCTCGCGCAGATGAGCACGGTCGATGGCATCGAGCGCCTCAACAAGATGTTCCAGACCTTCGTTGACGGTCAGAGCGCGTATGACTCGATGCAGGCCGCGGCGCTCGTTGGACACGGCGTGCTGGTCGAGGGCACGAAGCTGACGCTGACCGAGTCGGGTGCGGTGGGAGGCTTCGAGCTCGACGCTCCGGCCGACAAGGTCGTGCTCTCGATCAAGGACGCCTCCGGCCTGGAGGTCAAACAGATCCAGCTCGACAACATCGAGGCCGGCAGCCAGAACTTCGTCTGGGATGGCACGGCCAACGACGGCGCAAAAGCGGCGCAGGGGGTGTACACGCTCGAGTTAAGCGCGCTGATGGAAGGCGAGAAGGTCGCCGGGCGCACCCTCGAGTTCGGACCGGTCACCAGCGTGATCCGCGGCGCGGCTGGCACCGACTTCCAGGTCGGTGACCTCGGCATCTTCAAGTACGACGACATCAAGCAGATCCTCTGATCCGGAGCCCCCGATCATGTCTTTCCAGCAAGGTTTGAGCGGCCTGAATGTCTCCTCCAAGGCCCTGGACATCATTTCGAACAACGTCGCCAACACCAACACGGTGGGCTTCAAGGCCGGCAACGCGGTGTTTGCCGACGTCTATGCGGCCTCGCTGACCGGCTCGGTCAGCGGCAAGCAGGTGGGCGCCGGCAGCACCCTCGGCGCGGTGCGTCAGGGCTTCACCCAGGGCAACCTGACCACCACCAACAACCCGCTCGATCTTGCGATCAACGGCGATGGCTTCTTCATCGTCGGCCGCACCGACGGCCCGAATGTCTACACCCGCAACGGTCAGTTCGAGCTCGACCGCAGCGGCTACGTCATCACGCCGACCGGCGAGAAGCTGATGGGCTTTCAGAGTCCCGCCGCGTCCGGGCAACTGCCGAGTCCGGTTGGTGGCCTGAAGGAGATCCAGATTCCGGTCATCGGCTCGCTCCCGCAGACGACCAACCTGATCACCATCGGCGGCAACCTGGACGCCAACTCGCTCAGCCCGGCGGAGATGTATCCCACCGTTTTCGAGGGCGACAGCGACCGCCGGTTTCCGCTCGACGGCGACAACTGGCGTGATGCGCGGAGCTACAACTTCTCGACCTCGATCGAGGTGTTCGATAGCCTGGGCAAGTCGCACGAGTTCAGCTTCTACTTCGAAAAGCTCAAGCCGGACGCAAGCGCGACGCCCCCTGTCGAGAGCAACACCTGGCGTGTGCACACGAGCATCGACGGCAGCCGGCCACTGCCGCGCAGCACCAACGACGGTGCACCGGGAGATTTCCTCTGGGATCTGAAGTTCAACGACAAGGGTCTGCTGGTGGGATTCGACGGGCCCGACCAGACCACACCGTTCGAGGTGCCGCGGGACTTCACCCCGGACGCTTCGTCGATGTCGTTCAACGTCGACTTCTCCACCATGCGCCAGATCGGCGGCCCTTACCTGATCACCGAACTCACGCAAAACGGCTACACGGGTGGTGAGCTTGCAGGTTTGTCGGTGGGTCGCGACGGTGTGATCACCGGCCGCTACACCAACGGTGAGACCGTGGGGCTTGCCCAGCTTGCACTTCAAACCTTCCGCAACCCCAACGCGCTCAGTGCGATCGGCAACAATTTCTGGGAAGCCACTCTGGAGTCCGGACTCACCGCACCGATCAAGCCGGGTGAGGGCGTGGGTGGACTGGTCTCTTCGGGCATGGTCGAGGACGCCAACGTCGAGCTCACCCAGGAGCTGGTGCAGATGATCATCCAGCAGCGCAACTACCAGGCCAACGCGCAATCCATCAAGGCGCAGGACCAGATCCTGCAGACCCTGGTGAACCTGCGCTGATCCTGAACCCCGCGTAACGCAAGAGGCCAGCGATGGACCGCCTGATCTACACCGCGATGACCGGCGCCAAGGGCACCATGGACCAGCAGGCGGCGGTCGCGCACAACATTGCCAACGTCAGCGCCACCGGCTTTCGCGCAGAGCTCCACAAGCTGCGCGCGGTCGAGGTGCAGACCGAGGCCCTGCGCACCCGCGCCTTCACCGTGGATGCCAGCGTCGCCAGTGATTTCACCGAGGGGCGGCTGCAATTCACCGGTCGCCCCTACGACGTTGCGCTCGCCGGCAAGGGCTGGCTGGCGGTGCAGATGCCTGACGGGAGCGAGGCCTACACCCGCAACGGCAGCCTCGAGGTCAGCGCCAACGGTGTCCTCCAGACGCGTGATGGCAAGCCGGTGCTGGGCGACGGCGGGCCGGTCACGATCCCGCCCGACAACGAGATCACCATCGGTGCCGACGGCTCGATATCGGCCGCGCAGCCCGGCCAGCCAGGCGTGGTCAACGTGGTCGCCCAGCTCAAGCTGGTCAATCCGCCCGAGGCCGGGCTGGTGCGCGGTGACGACGGCCTGTTCCGTGTGCAGGGCGGGGCGCCCGCGGCGGCCGATCCCGGCGTCCGGGTCGCCGGCGGCTACCTCGAGGGCAGCAATGTCAACGTGGTCGACCAGATGGTGCAGATGATCTCGCTCGCCCGCCAGTTCGAGATGCAGACCCGCATGCTGTCGACCGCCGAGCAGAACGACCGCGCCGCGGCGCAGGTGCTCGGCCAGGGCTGACCGCGCGCGGCTGCGCACGAGGCGGGGCGGCATCGAAGGCTCGTTCGTTTCGATTAGCACGGTTTTTGCGTTGCTTATCTCAGGATGATCGGTGACGGCGCCGGCCTAAACTGTTTCCATCGAAAAGCGGCAAAAAAGCCTCAAGTTTGGGCAATTTCCGGCAAGTTTCGCCATCAAGTGGCGGAAATTCCTGCCGCACCGGCAACGCAAGGCAAAGGAAACAATCATGATCCGCTCCCTGTGGACCTCCCGTACCGGGCTGGATGCCCAGCAAACCTCGCTGGACGTGATCTCCAACAACCTCGCCAACGTCTCCACCAATGGCTTCAAGCGCCAGCGTGCGATCTTCGAGGATCTGCTCTACCAGACCATCCGCCAGCCCGGCGCGCAGTCGACCCAGCAGACGCAGATCTCCAGCGGCCTGCAGATCGGCACCGGCGTCAAGCCGGTGGCCACCGAGCGCATCTTCACCCAGGGCACGCTGCAGCAGACTGGCGGCTCGCTCGACGTCGCGGTGCAGGGCAACGGCTTCTTCCAGATCTCGATGCCCGACGGCACGACCTCCTACACCCGCGACGGCGCCTTCCAGCTCGACAGCCAGGGCAACCTCGTCACCGCCAGCGGCTACACGCTGGCCGACAACATCAACATTCCCGCCGATGCGCTGTCGGTGACCATCGGCAAGGACGGCACCGTGAGCGTGCTGCAAGCCGGACAGGCGGCGCCGGTCGAGATTGGCGCCATCCAGCTTGCCACCTTCGTCAATCCGGGTGGCCTGCAGGCCGCGGGCGAGAACCTGTTCTACGAGACCGCCTCCAGCGGCGTCGCCACGCCGAACCAGCCCGGTACCAACGGCTCCGGGGTGCTCAATCAAGGCTATGTCGAGGTCTCGAACGTCAACGTGGCCGAGGAGCTGGTGAGCATGATCGTCACCCAGCGCGCCTACGAGCTCAACTCGCGCGCCATCTCCACCTCCGACCAGATGCTCGGTCGGTTGACCCAGCTCTGAGGCGCGCCGCGATGAAGGTCTCCGCTGCGCTCGCCCTGGTCGTCCTGACCCTGCTGTCCGGTTGCGCGTCGATCTATCCGACGACGCCGACCGCGGTGCATCAGCCGATGACCGCGCGCCCAGAATCGCGCGCGCAAGCCCTGCCCGCCACCGGCTCGATCTACCATGCCGCCTATGCGCGCCCGCTGTTCGAAGACCGGCGCGCGCGCAATGTGGGCGACACCATCACCATCAACCTCGTCGAGCGCAACACCGCGCAGAAAAGCGCCAACGCCAACGCCACCCGCAACGGCAGCATGACGGCCAGCATCGGGCCGATCACGCGCTTGCCGTTGAGTGGGCTCAGCGGCCTTGCGGCAGAGGCTGACGCGGCGTCGGACTTCGATGGCAAGGGTGCGGCCGCCGCCAACAACGCCTTCAACGGCACGATCACCGTCACCGTGATCGACGTCTATCCCAACGGCAACCTGCTGGTGTCGGGCGAGAAGATGGTGGCGATCAACCAGGGCAACGAGTTCATCCGCTTCTCGGGCGTGATCAACCCCAACAACGTCACCGCGGCCAACACCGTGCAATCTATCCAGGTTGCCGATGCGCGCATCGAATACCGCGGCAGCGGCTTCATCGACGAATCCAACACCATGGGCTGGCTGCAGCGCTTCTTCGTCGCCATCATGCCTTTCTGAGGACGAAGCCATGTCCAGGCTTTCAACCCTGTTGCTGCGCGCCCTGGTGGCATTGCTCGCCGCCGGCACCTTCTACAGCACCGCCGCCGAGGCTGCCGCCGAGCGCATCAAGGATCTCGCTTCGGTGGCCGGTGTGCGCGATAACCAGCTCGTCGGCTATGGCCTGGTCGTCGGTCTCGACGGCTCGGGCGACCAGACCACGCAGACACCCTTCACCGTGCAGAGCATCATCAACATGCTCGGCAACATGGGCGTGGCGCTGCCGCCGGGCACCAACCAGCAGTTGAAGAACGTCGCTGCGGTCATGGTCACCGCCAACCTGCCACCCTTTGCGCGCCCGGGTCAGGCGATCGACGTCACCGTGTCCTCGATCGGCAACGCCAAGAGCCTGCGCGGCGGCACCCTGGTGATGACGCCGCTGAAAGGCGCCGACGGCAACGTCTATGCGATCGCCCAGGGCAACATGGCCGTGGGGGGCGCGGGCGCACAGGGCGGCGGTGCCTCGCTGGTCATCAATCACCTCTCGGCAGGCCGCATTCCCGGCGGCGCCACGGTCGAGCGCGCGGTGCCGACGGCGCTCGGGCAGGGCGACTCGGTCGTGTTCGAGCTCAACGACGCCGACTTCGGCACCGCGCGGCGTGTCGTCGATGCGATCAACCTGTCCTATCCAGGTACAGCCAGCGCGCTCGACGGGCGCAGCATTCAGGTGCGCGCGCCGGCCGATTCGAGCGCGCGCGTCGCCTTCCTCGGCTACATCGAGAACCTCGAGGTCACGCCAATGCAGCAGGCTGCCAAGGTGATCGTCAACGCGCGCACCGGATCGGTGGTGATGAACCAGCGCGTGACGCTGCAGAACTGTGCGGTCGCCCACGGCAACCTTACCGTCACCGTCAATACCGAGGCCGAGGTCAGCCAGCCGGCGCCGCTGTCGGGCGGGCAGACCGTGGTCACCCAGCGCGGCCAGGTGGACATCGCCCAGGACGGCGGCGCGCTGTTCAACGTCAAGGGGGGGGCCAACCTGGCCGACGTGGTCAAGGCGCTCAACACGCTTGGAGCCAAGCCGATGGACCTGGTATCCATCCTGCAAGCGATGAAGGCGGCCGGCGCGCTGCGCGCCGAACTCGAGGTGATCTGAGGAATACAGCATGAACGCCGGCTTCCAGCTCAACGCGCTCGACCCCAACGCGCTCGGCGATCTCAAGCGCCTCGCGCGCACCGACGGCCAGTCGGACGAGGCGCTGCGTGCCGCGGCCAGGCAGTTCGAGGGGCTGTTCCTGCAGATGGTCATGAAGTCGATGCGTGCGACGACCACGCAGGGCGGCTTGATGGATAGCGAGCAGACGCGCTCCTGGCAGGGCATGCTCGACCAGCAGATGGCGCTCGACATGGCACAGTCGGGCGGCACCGGCCTGTCCGAGATGCTGTATCGCCAGCTCGGCGGCAAGCCGGCCGTTGCGCAGGCCGACGCGGCCGGCACGAATGGCTTCGATCTGGCCAATGTCCCCCGCCGGCCGGCAATTCCTGCCGTTCGCGCGCGCGAAGCGGAAAGTGCTGCCGCCCTGCAGGCTGGCGCCTTGCCGGCAACGGCACGGCGGCCCGGCCTGGGCGCGGCAGACTCGGCTGGCGGATTCTCCGCGCTCTCGGTCTACGAGCGCGCCGCGCTCGAGGCACGCCTCGATTCGGCGGTGCGCAGCGCGCGCGACGCGG
>JBEOKH010000487.1:0-5660 GCA_040275625.1 Thauera sp.
CACCACCAACAACAACCAGGCGATGAAAAGCGAGGTGCGCGATTTTTTTTTCAAGCAGAAGACGGCATACGAGATCACCGAAGGCCTGCTCAACCACATCGAGGTCGCGATCCGCGCCTACGACCCCTGCCTGTCCTGCGCCACCCATGCGCTCGGCAAGATGCCGCTCGAGGTCACCCTGATCGACGCCGAGGGCGCGGAGCTGGACCGGAAATTCAAGGCATGAGCGCCGTGGCCAAGGCGGACGGTGCGCCGGCGCAGCGGCACGATGGGCCCCGGCCGGGCTCCGGGTCGGAGGCGGTCGTACCCGCGCCATTGCTGGTTTTCGGCTGGGGCAACCCGAGCCGGGGGGACGACGCGCTCGGGCCGCTGTTCGTCGACGCGGTCGAGGCGATGAAGCTGCCCGCTGTCGAATGCCTGACCGATTTCCAGCTGCAGGTGGAGCATGCGCTGGATCTGCGCGGACGTCGCCGTGTCCTGTTCGTCGATGCTTCGAGCACCGCACAGCCGCCCTTCGAACTCCAGCCGATCGCAGCCGCTCGCGACGCCAGCTTCACCACCCATGCGGTCTCGCCGCAGAGCATCCTGCAGGTGTTCGAGGACATTGAAGGCAGACCCGCCCCGCCCTGCTGGCTGCTCGCCATCCGCGGCGAGTCCTGGGAACTCGGCACCCCACCCTGCGCCTCCGCCCACGCCAATCTGCGCGCCGCCCTCGCCGCGTTCACCACCTGGCTCCCCACCCCCCGCCTGTAGGAGCGGCGGCAGCCGCGAACCCGGCGGTCCCGCAATCGCTGTGGGGGCCGCGATCGACGCTATTTTCGCGCCTGCCGGCGCTCCTACATGAACCGGCGCGCTTGCGCCCCCATGTAGGAGCGGCGGCAGCCGCAAACCCTGTACCCGCACGCTTGCGCCCCCCAATGTAGGAGCGGCGGCAGCCGCGAACCCGGCAGGCTGGCAATCGACGTGGGTGGAACGATCGACGCCATGTACGCGGCCGCAGGCGCTCATACGGCAGCCGGTGCACGTCCGTTCCCCGTGCAGGAGCGGCATCGCTACAGGCCGCGCAGCTGCTCGAGGGCCTCCTCCACGCGCTCAACCGCGATCACGTTGAGCCCCTCGATCGGCTGCCTCGGCGCGTTGGCGCGCGGCACGATCGCGGTGTCGAAACCGAGCTTGGCGGCTTCCTTCAGGCGTTCCTGGCCGCGCGGCGCGGGGCGGATCTCGCCGGCGAGGCCGACTTCGCCGAACACCGCCAGCCCGCGCTTCAACGGGCGGTTGCGCAGCGAGGACACGATGGAGAACAGGATCGCGAGGTCGGCCGCGGGCTCGGTGATCTTGACGCCGCCGACCGCATTCACGAACACGTCCTGGTCGGCACACACGACGCCGGCGTGGCGGTGCATCACCGCGAGCAGCATCGCCAGCCGGGTCTGCTCCAGACCTACCGACAGCCGGCGCGGATTGGGGCTTTGCGACGCGTCCACCAGGGCCTGGATCTCGACCAGCAGCGGGCGCGTGCCTTCCTGGGTGATCAGCACGCAGCTTCCCGCGACCTGCTGCGAGTGCTGCGACAGGAAGATCGCCGACGGGTTGGAGACGCCGCGCAGGCCGCGTTCGGTCATCGCGAACACGCCGAGCTCGTTCACCGCACCGAAGCGGTTCTTGAACGCGCGGACCAGGCGGAAGCTGGAGTGGGTATCGCCCTCGAAGTACAGCACGGTGTCGACGATGTGCTCGAGCACGCGCGGACCGGCGAGCGTGCCGTCCTTGGTGACGTGGCCGACCAGGATCAGGCTGGTGCCGCTCTGCTTGGCGAAGCGGGTGAGCTGCGCCGCACATTCGCGCACCTGGGCGACCGAGCCGGGGGCGGACTGCAGGGCCTCGGAATAGACGGTCTGGATCGAGTCGATCACCGCCACCCGCGGGCGCGCCTCGCGCAGGGTGTGCAGGATGCGTTCGAGGTTGATCTCGGCGAGCATCTGCAGCGGTGAGGGCGGCAGTTGCAGGCGCTGCGCGCGCAGCGCCACCTGTTCGCCGGACTCCTCGCCGCTGACGTAGATCACGCCGCTAGCGGCGGACGCCTTGCCCGCCCGCGCAGACAGATCGGCCAGATTGGACAAGGCCTGCAGCAGCAGCGTGGATTTGCCGATGCCCGGGTCGCCGCCGATCAGCACCACGCCGCCGGAGACGAGGCCGCCACCGAGCACGCGGTCGAATTCTTCCAGGCCGGTAGGCTGGCGTGGCTCCTCGCGCGGTTCGAGCGCGGACAGCGGCTGCAGGCGGCTGGTCTCGCCGGCGAGCGCGGCGAAGCGGCTGCCCGCTGCGGACGCCGCCGGCTCGAGTACCGTCTCGACCATGGTGTTCCAGGCCTGGCACTGCGGGCACTGGCCCTGCCAGCGCAGCGTCTGCGCGCCGCACCCGGTGCACACGAAAGCGCTCTTGCTGCGGGCCATCAGCAAGGCCCGCCCGAAGCATCAACCATCAGCCACGACAAGGACTCAGACCCCTTCTTCCTCGCGGGCGATGCGCGCGAACTCCTCGCAGGCGTAGTCGGCAAAGGCGGTGATGAGGCGGGAGCGGAACTTGTCGCGCGGCACGATGACTTCGAGCGGCGTGTAGGTGCGTGGCTGCAGCGGGATGGCGACCAGCCGCCCTTCCTCGATGTCGCGGTGGATGGCGCGCCGCGAGGCGATCGCAAAGCCGAGCCCGGCGGCGGCCAGGTGCTTGACGGCGGCCAGGCTGCCCAGTTCGGCGCACAAGGTGATCTCGCTGCCGGCGACGCCCGCCGCCTCGAAGAAGTCGTCGGCGATCTGACGGATGCCGTTACCCGGATCGCGATCGATGAAGGGATGGCCGACGAGATCACGGGCCGCGAGCTGCTCGAACTTTGCCAGCGGGTGCTCGGGATTGCAGATCACCAGCAGTTCGTCACGCGCCGAGCTGCGCCGCTCGATCGTATGTTGTTCGGTGGCGATCTCGATAAGGCCGATATCCAGGTCGCGTGCGGCAACGCGGTCCTCGGTGAGTTTTGAGGTGCCCACCACCACGCGCGGCAGCACCCCCGGATAGCGGCGCTTGAAGCCCTCGAGGATCTGCGGCAGCCAGTAGGCGGCGATGGTCGTGCTGGCGCCGATCTTGAGCTGGCCGGCGAGGTCGTCGGTGAGCTCGAAGACGCGCGAGTCGAGCTCGGCGGACAGGCCGAGGATCCGCTCGGCGTAGGCGAGCACGAGTTCGCCGGCCGGGGTGAGCGTGATCTTGCCGTGGCCACGATCAAGCAGGCGGGTGTCGAAGTGTTCCTCGAGCTGCTTGATCTGGAAGGTGACGGCCGGCTGCGTCATGTGAAGATGCTCGGCGGCGCGGGTGAAGGAGCCGTGTTTCGCTACCGCGTGGAATACCTGAAGTCTGCGATCTGCCATGGTCTGGATAAGTACGATTTATTTCCGGGAATTAAAGCACAATCCGCGCCGTTCGGGGGCATGGCGGCCTGACGCCCGCCGCCGGCCGCGATGCCATTGGCACGACTTCCACGAATGCCCCGGAAACCGCCTGGAAAAAGGCTCACCGACGCCTTCGCGGGGCCCCTGAGGAAGATCATCACGGTGCCATCTGCTTCATGATATAAACCGCGCTTCGACTCTCCCGACCCGACCACGATGCCGCTCGGCTTCTACATCATCATGGCGGCGCAGTTCTTTTCTGCGCTGGCGGACAATGCCCTGCTGATCATCGCGATCGCCATGCTGCGGGACATGGCGTCACCTTCCGAATACGAACCGCTGCTCAAGCTGTTCTTCACAGTGTCCTATGTCGCCCTCGCCGCCTTCGTCGGCGCGTTCGCCGACTCGATGCCTAAGTGGCGGGTAATGCTGATCAGCAACACCATCAAGATTGGCGGCTGCCTGATGCTGTTCGTCGGTTTCCACCCGTTGCTCGCCTATGCGGTGATCGGCCTCGGCGCGGCCGCCTACTCCCCGGCCAAGTACGGCATCCTCACCGAATACCTGCCGCACCGACTGCTGGTGGTGGCAAACGGCTGGATAGAGGGCCTGACGGTGGCGGCGATCATCGTCGGCACGGTGATGGGCGGGGTGATGATCCGTGGCGACGTGTCGAGCGCGCTGATGGGCCTTGGCCTGCCGCGGGTCGACTCGGCCTTCGAGGCGGGCGTGCTGGTGATCGGCAGCCTGTATGTGGTCGCGGCCGTCTTCAATGCCTACATCCCCGACACCGGCGTCGATCACAAGCCGCTCAAGCGCAACCCGCTCTACCTGATCCACGACTTCAATCACTGCCTGCGCCTGCTCTGGCGCGACAAGCTCGGACAGATCTCACTCGCGGTCACCACGCTGTTCTGGGGCGCGGGAGCGACCCTGCAGTTCATCGTGATCAAGTGGGCCGAGCACAACCTCGGCATGAGCCTGTCGCAAGCGTCGATGCTGCAGGGCGTGGTCGCGATCGGTGTGGCAACGGGTTCGGTGCTCGCGGCGCGCTACATCTCGCTGCGCAAAGCGGTGAATGTGATCCCGCTCGGTATCGCGATGGGGCTCGGCGTGACGACCATGGTCGGCGTCACCGAGGCGTGGATCGCGATGGCGCTGATGGTGCTGGTCGGCGGCCTCGCCGGTTTCTTCGTGGTGCCGATGAACGCGCTGCTGCAGCACCGCGGCCACATCTTGATGGGCGCGGGACATTCGATCGCGGTGCAGAACTTCAACGAGAATCTGTCGATCCTGATCATGACCGGCACCTACGCGCTGTTGATCATGCTCGGATTGTCGATCAACATCGTGATCGTGCTGTTCGGCCTCTTCGTGGCCGGCACCATGCTGCTCGTCAAGCGCCGCCATGAGGCCAACCAGCGCGAGTTCGACAGCGTCTCGCTGCTCGAGGACCGGCTGCACTGATCGGGATGCGTCGAGCGTCGGATCGAGCCGTTCAGGGCCCCACCTCGGCCATCATCCGGCGCGCGAAGCACAGATCTTCCCAAGCCTTGGCCTTGTCCTGCGGGTTGCGCAGCAGATAGGCCGGGTGATACGTCACCACCACCGCGATGCCGTTGCGCTCGAAGCGCTTGCCGCGTGCGGCCGAGATCGAGACTTCGCGCTCGAGTAGCGCCTGGGCGGCGGGGCGGCCCAGGGCGACGAGCAGGCGCGGCTGGATCAGTTCGATCTGGCGTTCGAGGTAAGGGGTGCAGGCGGCGATCTCGGCGCGTTCCGGCGTGCGGTTGTGCGGCGGGCGGCACTTGACCGCATTGGCGATGTAGACGTCCCTGCCGCGTTCCATGCCGATCGCCGCGAGCATGTTGTCGAGCAGGCGCCCTGCCTGGCCGACAAAAGGTTCCCCGCGCTGGTCCTCCTCCGCGCCCGGGGCCTCGCCGACCAGCATCCAGCGTGCGCGGCGGTCGCCGACGCCAGGCACAGCCTGTTTCCTGCGCTCGCACAACACACAGGCGGCACAGGCGCGGATGTCGGCTTCGAGCGCGTCCCAGTCGAGCATCGCGATGCGGGCAACGCGTGCCGGACCTGTGCTGCCCGGCGCTTCGCGCGCAGCGCGCGGCGCGGCTGCCGCGGGTATTGAGGGTGCAGGCTGCTGCGGCGCATGTTCACTCGCGGGCCGACGGGGCGCGGCGGCGCGCGCAATGGGTGCGTCGGCCTGTATCG
>JBEOKH010000488.1:0-1458 GCA_040275625.1 Thauera sp.
CGCGCAAGATGAGTACCGCAGAGGTCGACGCGGTCGCGCGCGGTCGCGTGTGGACCGGCGAGGCGGCGAACCGCCTCGGTCTGGTGGACAAGCTCGGTGGCCTGGGGGACGCGATCGAGGCCGCGGCCGCGCGCGCCGGGGTCGCTGATTACGACGTGGTGTGGCCGGAGGCTGGCGAATCGCTCGAACATCGCCTGCTGCGCCGGCTGCTGCGCGCGGGTGAGGAGCTCGGCATCGACCTCGCCAGCCGCGCCGCGCCCGCCCCGCTCGCTGCGGCCGCAGGCGAGGTGCAGCGTGCCGCCGAAGCCCTGTTGCGCTTCAACGATCCGCGCCACCTGTACCTGCACTGTCTGTGCGACACCCCTTGAAACCCGGCCATCACGGTCCCACATCGAACAGCAAGGAGGATGCCTTGAAACTCACCAGCCAGAGCTTCACCGACGGCGCCCGCATTCCGGGCGAATTTGCCTTCTGCATTCCGGCCGACCAAGGTCACGTCTGCCTCGGCGGCAACCGTAACCCGCAGTTGTCGTGGGCCGACGTCCCGGCGGGGACCCAGTCCTTTGCGCTCATCTGCCACGACCCCGACGTGCCGAGCAAGGGCGATGACGTCAACCAGGAAGGACGCACGGTGCCCGCCAGCCTGCCGCGGGTCGACTTCTTCCACTGGGTGGTGGTCGACCTGCCCGCCGGGCTGCGTGCGATCGATGCCGGACACTTCTCGGCCGAGGTCACCCCCGGTGGCAAGCCCGGCCCGGAAACCGCGCTCGGCGCCCGCCACGGCATCAACGATTACACTGCCTGGTTCGCCGGCGACGAGTCGATGAAGGGCGACTATCACGGCTACGACGGACCCTGCCCGCCGTGGAACGACGAGATCGTGCATCACTACGTGTTCACGCTGTACGCCCTCGACGTGGCGCGCTGCACGCTCGACGGCCGCTTCACCGGTCAGGACGTGCGCGCCGCGATCGCCGGCCACGTGCTCGCCGAAGCCAGGCTCACCGGCACCTATTCACTTAATCCGGCGGTCGCGTAAGCCGCGGCGCCCCCGTCGGCGCGGGCCCCCTGTAGGAGCGGCGGAAGCCGCGATGTTTTACCGGAGAATAGGGGACAGACCCGGAGAATAGGGGTCTGTCCCCTATTCCTGCCTATCCTCCTACTCACCCGGAGGCCTCGATGTTCGATTTCCTGCAGGGCCTCGCCTTCGGCCTGCTGGTGTCCTTCATGCCCTGGTTCATGGCCGGGCTGTACGACCCGCGGCTCGTGGTGCCGGAGGAGGTCGCCTCGCGCTGGCAGGTGATCCTGCGCTATGCGGTGGCGATGCCCGCGGTGGCGATGCTGCTGCTGATGACGTCTTTGTGGGGCGGCTTCGGCGCCAGCCTCGGCGGCTGGCTCGCCGGCCTGGCCGCGGTGCCGGTCGAGCTCTTCATCGAGAAACGCTGGCGGCGCTGGCGG
>JBEOKH010000489.1:0-3707 GCA_040275625.1 Thauera sp.
TGCAGGACAGCTGCAAGGCCTGCCATCGCGAATTCCGCAAGTAGGTCATGGCCGGGGGCGCGCCCCCGCGTCGCGAGCGCACCCGGCTGCGCGGCATGCGCGCGAGCGGCAGCCCCGCCCACGCCAGTGCCGCATCAGCGCGGAGCGATCAGGGCGTCCTCTCGACAGCGGCGGCGTCGCTCAGGTGACGCAGGATCGGATTCAACATCGCCGCACCGAGCCGCTTGCTGCGCGCCCCGTTCCAGCCCACCTGCCGGTCGGGCAGGATCGCGTTGTCCTTGAACGGCATCTCCAGCGTCAGTGACACGCAGCCGAAATGGTTGGCCACCCACTTGCTCGCCAGGGTCAGCAACTCCTCACCGAAGCGGCCCGGCTTGTAGCCCTCCGCGGTCTGGAAATCCGGGCTCACCGCAAGCAGGGTGTCGACAAAACGCGCCTGCGCCGCCGCGGCCGCGGCAGTGAAGCCGGGCACCTCCTCGGCGGTGGAAAAGAACACGTAGGGCAGCGTCTCGTCGCCGTGGATGTCGAGGAAGAGCGCGCAGCCGCTGCGTTCCATCTCGGCGCGCACGAGGAAGACCTCGGGGCTGGCCACCGGGTCGGGGTCGCGCCATTCGCGGTTCAGGTTGCGCCCCGCGGCGTTGGTGCGCAGGTTGCCGCGCACCGCACCGTCGGGGTTCATGTTGGGCACGATGTAGAGCAGCGCCTGCTCGCGCAGCTTGCGCGCGACCGGGTCGGCGCCGTCGAGCAGACGATCGAGCAGGCCTTCGACGAACCATTCCGCCATCGTCTCGCCCGGGTGCTGGCGCGCGATGATCCAGATTGGCACCCTGCCGGGCAGATCTTCGCCCACCACCACCAGCTCGAGATCGCGGCCGTCGACGGTGCTGCCGAGCCTGCGCACCTGGGCATCGGGCGACAGCCCGGCGCGCGCGACGAGGTCGAGATGGCGTTCGTGCGAGTAGGGCTCGAAATACGCGTAATAAACGCTGTCACGCTCGGGCACATGCTCGACGATCAGCTTGCCGTTCTCGAAACGCGTGGTGGCGACGCGGAACCAGTTGTGGCGGTCGTAGGAGGCCACGCAGCGGTAGTCGCGCCAGCCCTCCGGATAGGCGGCCGTGCCGGCGTTCTCGAACACCATGCGCACCGGCCTGCCGGCCGCGCCCATCAGGCGGAAGTGGAACCACTGGTGAAAGTCCGCGGCGTTGTCCTTGCGCAGGCGCAGGCGGATGTCGGCGGGGTCTTCGAGGCGCACGACCTCGATCGCGCCCGCATCGAAGCAGGAACTGATCTGCATGCGGCTCACTCCTCGCGACGACGGAAGACCAGCGTGTTAGTGTCGGACGCGTCGGCGGCGAAGGCGTAGCCCTCACTGTCGAAGCCCCTGAGCGCCTCGACCTCGTCGATGCGATGGGTGATGACGTAGCGGCTCATCAGCCCGCGCGCGCGCTTGGCGTAGAAGCTGATGATCTTGTAGCGCCCGCCCTTCCAGTCCTCGAACACCGGGGTGATGATGCGGCCCTTGAGCTTTTTCGGCTTGACCGACTTGAAGTACTCGTCGGAGGCGAGGTTAACCAGCACGCGCTCGCGGCCGGCCTCTTCCTCGCCTGCAAGCAGGCGGTTCAGTTCGTCGGTGATGCGCTCGCCCCAGAACTCGTAGAGGTTCTTGCCGCGCGGGTTGGCGAGCCGGGTGCCCATCTCCAGGCGGTAGGCCTGCATCAGGTCGAGGGGACGCAGCACGCCGTAGAGTCCGGACAGGACGCGCAGGTGGTCCTGCGCCCAGGCCAGGTCGGCCTCGGTGAGACGCTTCGCGTCGAGGCCTTCATAGACGTCGCCGTTGAAGGCGAGCAGCGCCTGCTTGGCGTTATCGGGCGCAAAGGGCCGCGACCAGCTCGCGTAGCGCGCCACGTTGAGGCTGGAGAGCTGGTCCGACAGCGACATCAGCTCGGCGATCTGGGCCGGCGATTTCTCGCGCAGGATGTCGATGAGCTCGGCCGACTGGTCGAGGAGCTCGGGCTGGGTGAAGGTGGCGATGGTCGGCGGCGTCTCGTAGTCGAGCGCCTTGGCGGGGGAAATGACGAGGATCATGACTGGCTTTGTTGGAGATGGCGGATGCAGCGGACCGCGGGATGTTAACGCGAATCGCCCTGTCGGCCCACGCGCCACCCGCCCAATTTGACAGCCCCGAGGCCTTTGCCCAACATGGGCGCCCGCTTTACCCTCCCTCGCGCTTCATGCCCCCCGCCGACACTCTGCTCGCCCGCTCGCTCGCTGCCGTGTGGCACCCTTGCACCCAGATGAAGCAGCACGAGACCCTGCCGCTGGTGCCGATCGTGCGCGGCGACGGGCCGTGGCTGGTCGACGCCGCCGGGCGACGGCTGCTCGACGGCATCAGCTCGTGGTGGGTCAATCTGTTCGGCCACTGCAACCCGCGCATCAACGCGGCGCTCAAGGCCCAGCTCGACACGCTCGAGCACGCGATGCTGGCCGGATTCACACACGAACCGGTGGTGGCGCTGTCCGAGCGCCTCGCCGCCCTCACCGGCCATCGGCTGGGCTACGCCTTCTACGCCTCCGACGGTGCCTCGGCCACCGAGATCGCGCTGAAGATGAGCGTGCATTACTGGCGCAACCAGGGCGAGCCGGACAAGACGCGCTTCCTGAGCCTGGCCGGCGGCTATCACGGCGAGACGGTGGGCGCGCTCGCGGTCACCGACGTGGCGATCTTCCGCGATGCCTACGCGCCCCTGGTGCGCAGCGGCGTGACGGTGCCCACGCCCGACGCCCGCCTCGCGGCCGCGGGCGAGACGGCGGCCGACGTCGCCCGCCGGGCAGCGGCGGTGCTCGAAGCCCGGCTTGCAGCACATCACCACGAGATCGCCGCCTTCATCGTCGAGCCGCTGGTGCAGGGCGCGGCCGGCATGGTGATGTACGACGCCGAATACCTGCGCCTGGCGCGCGCGCTGTGCGACCGCTATCGGGTGCACCTGATCGCCGACGAGATCGCGGTCGGCTGCGGTCGCACGGGCAGCTTCTTTGCTTGGGAGCAGGTGGCCGGCCCCGCCGACCAGCCCGACCGCGGCATCGGCTGGCCGGACTTCCTGTGCCTGTCGAAGGGCATCTCGGGCGGCTACCTGCCGCTCTCGCTGGTGCTGACGACCGACCAGATCTACCAGGCCTTCTACGACGACAGTAGCGCCCGCGCCTTCCTGCATTCGCACTCCTACACCGGCAACCCGCTCGCCTGCCGCGCCGCGCTGGCGACGCTGGACATCTTCGCCGAAGACCGTGTGCTCGACACCAACCGCATCCGCGCCCGCCAGCTCGGCGACGCGCTGCAGGCGCGCTTCAGCGCCCATGTCGCGGTCCGCCACCTGCGCCAGACCGGCATGATCGCCGCCTTCGACGTCGCCGACGCGCCCGCCGGCTTTGCGCGCCGCTTTTTCGCCGGCGGCCTGGCGCATGGCGTACTGCTGCGGCCGATCGGCGACACGGTGTATTTCATGCCGCCCTACGTGGTCGGCGAGGCCGAGATCGCGCACCTGGTCGATGGCGCGGCGGCGGCGCTCGATGAAGCGCTGGCCTGAGTGACAGCGACGATGCGACTCCTCGACGAACTGCGCGCGGGCCTCGACCGCCTCGACCACGACGCGCTGCGCCGGCGCCGGCGCAGCAACGCCCTGCCCTGCGCGCCGCAGGCCACGGCG
>JBEOKH010000490.1:0-3049 GCA_040275625.1 Thauera sp.
TGATCGAGCAGTTTGCACATCACGACTGCCAGTGCGGGATCAAGACCAAACGCGGCAAGCGGGTCGAGGGCACCGGCAATAAGGATCGCCGCCGTGGTGCCCGCGCCTTCGTGTCTTTCCTCAGAGTAGAAGGATCGATCCCGGTGGCCGTGTCCACTGAACTACCTGCCGATCCACGCCTCGCCGATTTTGTCACTTGGATGCGCCGGGAGCGCGGCGCCACGTCCGAGACGATCAGGCGATATCAGCAAGAGTTGGGCCGCTGGCTGATGAAGCTTGGATCGGAACCGCAGGGGATCACCGCTGCGGCCGTCCGCTCGATCGTTCTGGATCAAGGCGAGGACCGCTCCCGATCGTCAGTCCGCATGACGATAACAGTCTTGCGCACATTCTTGCGTTTCATGATCGGCGAGGGGTTGTGTGCTCCGTCGCTGCTTCTTGCGGTGCCGTCAGGGGTGCGACGCAGGCTTTCCACCGTCCCAAAGACGATCCCGGCTTCGACCATCGAAGAGATCGTCGCGTCCTGCGGCACAGGCACAGCAGTTGAGGTGCGGGACCGCGCCATCATCCTGCTTCTCGCGCGGATGGCCTTGCGGGCTGGCGATATCTGGCAACTCCATCTCCGCGACATTGACTGGCGCGCGAGCAGGTTGCGATTGCACGGCAAAAGCCGACGTGGAGTGTTTATGCCTTTGCCGCAAGACGTCGGTGATGCGCTGCTCGCCTATATCGAGGACGCCCGCCCGGTGGTTGCTTTTGATCGGGTCTTCTTGCGCGTCCAAGCCCCTTTCACCCCATTTCGTTCATCGGCCGAGATCGCCGGTATCGTCTCTCGAGTCCTGTCCCGCAGCGGCTTCGTTGGCCTGCCGACCGGCTCCCACGTGTTTCGGCATTCGCTGGCCTCCGCATGGCTACGCGGTGGGGCCGAACTCGATCAGATTGGGGACGCGCTTCGCCACACGTCGCGCGATACGACGGCAATCTACGCCAAGGTCGATATCGATATGCTGGGGGCCGTGGCCCAGCCTTGGCCGGGGTACGCAGCATGATGCATCGCCATGTCGACCGCTACATCAACCTGCATCGCGCCCTCGGAAAGGGGTTTGCCAAACAAGAGAGGTCCTTGCGCGAGTTCGCCGCATTTGCTGCTGACCGGACCGATCCGCATGTAACCGCGGCACTAATCCTCGAGTGGGCTGGCAGGGCGGCCACGCCTAATTCTGCACAAGACCGATATGATCAGGCCCGCGCCTTCGCGATGTTCCTGCATGCAGAGGACGTGCAGCACGAGGTTCCAGTCGCAGGATTGTTAGGCCGGTCAAGGCGCCGCCGACCCGCTCCCCACATCCTGTCGCAGAACCAGATCAATGGCATCCTGGCGGAGGCGCTGCTGGTTCCAGGCCTGACCCCGATCAGCCCGCAGACCTATCACACGCTGTTCGGATTGCTGGCCTCGACAGGTCTGCGCATCTCGGAAGCATTGTCCCTGCATTGCGACGACCTGACGGAAGATGGCCTGATGATCCGCAAGGGCAAATTTGGCAAGAGCCGCCTCGTCCCTCTTCACGCCTCGACCCGTGCAGCGTTGGAGCGCTATCTCGA
This sequence comes from Thauera sp., assembly GCA_040275625.1. Classification (GTDB taxonomy): domain Bacteria; phylum Pseudomonadota; class Gammaproteobacteria; order Burkholderiales; family Rhodocyclaceae; genus Thauera. Next base: position 1,603 of record JBEOKH010000490.1, read on the forward strand.
TCAGCGGCGCATCGTCCGTGATGCCGGTCATGACCTTTTCGTGCTCGGGCACGGTCACGCACCGACGGCGACGAGAGCACACGTGGTCTTCGTACGGATCGTGCGCAAGCTCGGTTACCGCAATCCGACTGGTCCCGGCCCCCGGCTACACGATTTGCGCCATACCTTCGCGGTTCGGTCCCTGGAGACCTGCGGGAACGATCTGCAGTCGGTCCTGCGGCACATGCGGGCCCTGAGCACCTATCTCGGCCATGTCGATATCGCCAATACCTATTGGTATCTCGAAGCCACCCCCGTCTTGTTGCAAATGATCGCGGCAAGGGCGGAAGAGACGTGGATCGGGGGTGCAGCATGACCCCGCTCGCGCCGGACCTGTCGGCTTTCCTGCAGAAGCATCTGCCCGATGAGCGTGGAGCCAGCCAACATACCATCGCCGCTTATGCCCACGCGTTCACACTCTTGCTGCGGTTTGCGGCCACACGCCTTAAACGACAGCCTTCTGACCTTGCGATCGAGGATCTCGACGTCAGCCTGATCAGGGCCTTTCTCGACCACATCGAACAGGGTCGAGCTAATACCGTGCGATCCCGCAATGCCCGGCTGGCAGCGATCAAGGCGTTTTTCCGCTTCCTTGAACCAAGGCGTCCAGCCTGCCTCGAACAGGCGATGATGATCAGGTCGCTGCCCGTCAAACGCACGGATGTAAAGCTGATCGACTACCTGACGAAGGACGAGGTGCGCGCCTTGCTTGCGGCCCCAGACGGCAGAGCGCCGGCTGGGCTGCGTGATCGGGCGATGCTTCACCTGGCCTATGCCGCAGGACTGCGGGCGTCTGAACTTCTCGCAGTTCGGATGGACGATTTCCCGCGGGGCTCGTTCGCAAACATCCGGGTGCTTGGGAAGGGCCGTCGGGAGCGGGTGCTGCCGCTCTGGAAGGAGACGCAAGCTGCCATTCGGGCCTGGCTGGCAGTCCGTCCCAACGATGTCGGGTCGGAACTGTTCCTGAACCGCGATGGCGGTCCGATGACGCGGGATGGTTTCGCCTACCGGCTCCGTCAACATGTGGCCGTGGCCGAACGCGCGACCCCTTCGATTGCCGACAAGCACGTGACCCCGCATGTGCTGCGGCACAGCTGCGCCATGCACACGCTGCAGGCTACAGGTGATGTCCGCAAGGTCGCCCTTTGGCTGGGTCATGCCAGCCTCCAGACGACCGAGATGTACTTGCGCGCGGACCCTACCGAGAAGCTCGCCCTTCTCGAAGCGCATCATGCCCCACTGATCAAGCCGGGCAAGTTCCGGCCGCCGTCGGACAAGCTGATGGCGATACTTGCCGCCGCAACCGGCGCGAAGCCGCGCTAGAACAGTGCGTGCGCCCCACACTGGTGGGGCGCGGCTGCCGCGCCGCCGGGGTGAGAGTTGGAGGGGGAGGTCATGTCGGGGTGTC
>JBEOKH010000491.1:0-5811 GCA_040275625.1 Thauera sp.
GCGGCCAGCACCGGCGCGCCGTCCGGGCGCACGCCGCGCCACAGCGCGAAGCTCTCCGCGGCCTGCTCGACGAGCATGCCGAGGCCGTCGGCGACATCTGCCGCGCCGTCGGCGAGTGCAGTCTGCATGAAGCGGGTGTGGCCGCGGCCGTACATCATGTCGTAGGCGAGTGCGCCCTCGGCATAGAGGCCGGGCGGCAGCACCGGCAGCTCGCCGGCGAGACTGGCCGAGGTGGCGTTGATGACCACGTCGAAGCGTCGTCCGCCGAGGTCGTCGAAACCGCAGCCGTCGATACAAGTGTCGCCCGCCTGCGGCGCGAAGTCGTGTGCGAGCGCCTCGGCCTTGCTCGCCGTGCGGTTGGCGATGGTCAGCGCTATCGGGCGCTGGCCGAGCAGCGGCAGCAGGGCACCACGCGTGGCGCCACCGGCGCCGAGCAGCAGGAGGCGGCGAGCGCCGAGGCTGCGCTCGAGGTTGACCGATAGGTCGCGCACCAGGCCCGCGCCGTCGGTGTTGTCGCCAAGGATGCCGTCAGCGCCGAACGCGAGCGTGTTGACCGCGCCGGCAGCCTCGGCGCGCGCGGTGCGCTGCGTGGCAAGGGCGAAGGCCTCGAGCTTGAAGGGTACGGTCACGTTGAGCCCGCGCCCGCCCTCGGCGCGAAAGCGTGCAACCGCGTCGGCGAAGCCTTCGAGCGGCGCCAGCAGCGCCTCGTAGCGCAGCGTCTGCCCGGTCTGGCGGGCGAAGGCGGCGTGGATCCAGGGTGACTTGCTGTGGGCGATCGGGTTGCCGATGACGGCGTAGCGGTCCATGGGCAGGCTCTCAGTTGGCGCGCACCTGATCGCTGTTGGTGAAGGTCCAGGTGCGGGTGATCTCGATCACGTCGTAATCCTTGCGGATGTCGGGCGGGAAGGGGGCATAGGGGGCGGCCATTTTGACGATGCGCATCGCGGCCTCGTCGAGCAAGGCGTGGCCGGAACTGCGATGCACGCCCACCTTGACCACCGTGCCGTCGGCGCGGACCGTCACCGACAGCAGCAGGCTGCCGTAGAGGCGGCCGCGCGCCGCCTCGGGGTAGTTGAGGGTGCCGATGCGCTCGACCTTTTGCCGCCAGTCCTCGACGTATTGCGCGAAGCGGTATTCCTGTGCGCGCGCGCCGATGAACTTCTTGCGCGGTCGCTTGGCGAGTTCCTGCAGGTCGCGATCGATCTGTGCCTCGATGCGGGCGACCGCGGCCGCGCTGTCGAGCAGATCGAGTCCGCTGATCGCACGTGGCGGTTCGGGCGTGGGGGCCGGCTGTTCGATCTTTTTCGGCGCAGCAGCGACCCTGGCGGGCGCCTTGTCGCGGGTCAGGACCTGCTTCTGCTCGCGCACGGGCTCTGGCGCGCGGCGCTTGGCCTCGACCAGCGCATCGCCGTCCTGGCGGTTGGGCTGGGGCGGCAGTGGCGTGCTGGCACGAACGTCCTGCTCGGTATTGCCGCCGGCGTCCACATTGGCCTGGGCGAGCACCTCGGGCTTCGCCGGCGCCTTCGCGTGGCGTGCGTTGACCAGGACAACCTCCAGGCCCTTGTCGCGCGCCGGCTTGGCCTCGGGCAGGCGGAAGTGGATCAGCAGCAGCAGCGCGTGCAGGGTGATCGAGATCGCGAACGCGCCCGCCAGCAGCGCTCCGCCGAAGCGCCGCAGACGGCCTCTGAGCGCACCCGGCGCAGTGCCGCGGGCGGGGGGGCTGGCTGCGGCGGACGCGTTCATCGACCGCTCAGGCGAAACCGAAGCCGGGCTCGGTGACGGTGTCGGGGTCGGGCTCGGCCAGCGTCTGCACGAAGCGCGCCTCGACCTCGACGTCGAGCAGGTCGCTGCGTTCGACGCAGAGCTTCACCCGGCTGCCCGCCATCTGCAGCGGCATCGACGGCACGCGGAACACGAGCGGGATCTCGCTCAGGCGAACGACGCTCTCGCGCAGCACGGTGGCCTCGACCTCGCCGCGACCGTGCTGGCGCAGCCAGCGCAGGCACCAGTAGCGCTCCATGCCGCGCTGGAACTCGGCGTATTCGGCGTAGGTGAGCTCGAAGTCGCGCATCGCCGCCATCAGTTCGGCGGATTTTGGCGCGAAGGCTGGCGCGCTGGCCTGCAGCACCGCAATGATCTGCCACTGGTTGACCAGGTCGACATAGCGGCGCAGCGGTGAGCTCGACCACGCATAGCAATCCACCCCGAGGCCCTCGTGCGGTGCGGCGACCGTGGTCATGCGGACCTTGCCGCCGCCCTGGGCGCGGTACAGGCCGGGCACGCCGGCGCGGTCGAGGAGTTTTCCCCACGTCATGTTGGCGTAGATCATCATCTCGGCCACCAGCTTGTCCATCGGCGAGCCGCGTAGCCGGCGACCGATGCTGACCAGGCCGGGGCCGTCGGCGGTGTGCTGAGTCCAGTCCACGCTGAAGCCGAAGTCGATGCGGTCCTCGTTGCCCGCCGCCTTGCCGCGCCCGGCTTCCATCACGGTGGCGAGATCCCAGAGCAGGGTCAGCTCGCGTTTCCACGGGAAGTCGGGGCCGCCGTTGTGCACCGTGTCGTCGTTGAACACCGGTTCGATGTCGTGATGGCGCAGGTTGGCCACGATGGGCACGATCTCGACCCGGCTCTCCTCGCCGACGATCGCCAGCCCGGGGGTGATGTCGAGGTACAGCGACACCGCCGGACAGTCGCGGCCTGCGGCGAGGGTGAAGGTCTGCACCACCTCGTCGGGCAGCATGGTGATCTTGTTGCCCGGCATGTACACCGTGGACAGCCGTCGGCGCGCGATGGCGTCCAGCCCCGAGCCGCGCGTGAAGCCGAGCGCCGGTGCCGCGATGTGGATGCCGATCCGCCAGCCACCGCCGGCGCGCGGCGTCACCGAAAAGGCGTCGTCGATCTCGGTGGTGGAGGCGTCATCGATCGAGAACGCCGCGACGTCTGCACGCGGCAGGTCGCCGGGCAGGGTGGCGGCCTCGATGGCAGGGAAGTCGGTGCCCTCGGGAAAGTGCTCGAACAGGAAGCGGTTGTAGTGGAAGTCGTAGCTGGACGCGAGCGCACCGCACTTCAACAGCAGGCGCGCGGCCGACAGCCCGCTGTCCACGCAGGCGGCTTCGAGGGCCTTGATCTCGGGGCGGTTGCGGTCGGGGCGGTAGAGTGCCTGCGGCAGCAGCGCGGCGAGTTCGGGTGGCACCCGGCCGGCAACCAGTTCGGCGCGCATGTGCTCGATCGCGGCGGCTTGCTGGCGCTTCTTCTCGAGGCCGGCGAGGGCGGCCTGCAGGATGTCGGCCGGTGCCTTGCGGAAGCGCCCGCGGCCCTTGCGATGGAACCAGATCGGCGCTGAATGCAGGCGCAGCAGGACGGAGGCGGACTCGATCGTGGTCGGCGTGCGGCCCTGATACTCGGCGGCGAAGTCGGTGAAGGCGAACTCGTCGTCGCCGCACACCTCCCACAGGAACTCGATGTCGAGCGTCGCGGCCTCGGCGTCGGCGCGGACGAGCAGTTCGGAGGGCCCGGGTTCGCGGAACTCCATCAGCACATGGGCACGCTTGAGCTTCACCCGTTTGCCGTGGGTGTTCTCGACCTGCAGCGTGGCTTCGTTATCGGCGAGGATGGTACCGGCCTTGAAGGCCCCGTCCTCTTCATACAGCACGAACATCGGCATCCGCCTGAAGAAAGCAAGCGCACTAGTTTACTGGATTCGGGCCGCCGGCCCTATCGCCGGATGCTGCGGGGCCTGCGTGGTGCTGGTCGGGTAGCGGGGGCATGTGGCCTCGATCCGGCCTTGGGGCATGTGCGGCTTTGATTCGGCGTGGGGGGCGTGCGTGGCTTCGATCCGGCCGCGGGGCCGGGGCGGGGGTCGCCGCCTGCATTCGCGGCCTTCGGCTGCCCTCGGTGGAGGACGCCGCGGGGGCGGCGACGCGAACTCGTCGCTGCGCTCCTCGGACAGGCGTCGCCTTGTTTCCCCCGCGCCGCCCTCCACCTCGGCGCTCATGAAGTTGGCAACCCCCGCCCCGGCCCCACGGCCTCGCCGCATCGTTTCCTGCCGCCGTTCCGGCTTCGCCGCCGTTCCGGCTTCGCCGCCGTTCCGGCTTCGCCTCGTCTCGCAGATCGCTGTAGGAGCGGCGGCAGCCGCGAGCCTTTGCATGCACAGGCTGCACGGCAGCCCCCGAACCCCTTGCTGGCCCTACGAGGCCTTGCCGGCCTTACGCCCGGCGTGCAGCAGGTCGGCCGAATACACCGCGAGCGCCAGCCAGATCAGCGCGAAGCCAACGAGCTCGGGGGTGTCGAAGGGCTCGCGAAAGAGCAGCACCGCGACCAGGAAGTTGAGGCTGGGCGCGATGTACTGCAGGAAGCCGACCGTGGCGAGCGGCAGTCGGCGCGCGCCGACGGCGAACAGCGTCAGCGGTATCGCGGTGATCACGCCGGTGAGCGGCAGCAGCCAGTCGGCGGCCGTGCCGGCGCCAAACATCATGCTGCCGCTTGCCTGCAGCCATAGCAGCCAGCCGAGCGCGAGCGGGGCGACCACCAGGGTCTCGATGAACAGGCCGCCGACTGCGTCTACTGGCGCGCGCTTGCGCAGCAGGCCGTAGAGCCCGAAGGTGCCGGCGAGGAAGAGCGGGATCCACGGCAGGCTGCCGAGTTGCCAGATCCGCCAGCCGACGCCCGCGCAGGCGATCGCCACCGCCACCGCTTGCAGCGGGCGCAGGCGCTCGCCGAGGAAGATTGCGCCCAGCGCCACGCTGACCAGCGGGTTGATGAAGTAGCCAAGGCTGGCCTCGAGCAGGCGCCCGGCGTCGATCGCCCAGATGAAGACCAGCCAGTTGCTGCTGGTGAGTAGCGAGGTGAGCGCCAGCAGCGCGAGCAGGCGCGGCTGTGCAATCGCCTGGCGCACACGGGTGAAGCCGCCGGTGAAAGGCAGCAAGGCCAGCATCAGCGCGAGCAGCAGCGCCGACCACAGCACGCGGTGGGCGACGATTTCGAACGGCGGCACGCTGCCGACGGCGCGAAAGTACAGCGGCGCCAGGCCCCAGGTGACAAAGGCGGCGAGCGCGGCGAACATGCCCTGGCGGGCGAAGCGTGCGGCGGCGGCGGCGTCGGCCGTCGGGCGTGGGGCGGGTGTGCGGGTGGAGGACAAGGGGGGGCTGGAAAAGGCATGAGACGCCCCGCGGCCGCAGCAGTGATGGGGCGCTGGATCAGCGTGGGGGCTCAGGCTGGCCGGCGTGCGCTCGCCACCAGGGTGTGTGCCGGCAGCAGGAAGCCGTCACGGCCATTGTCGCAGCAATGGTGGGCGAGGTCGTCGATGACTGCGCTGCGCAGCGCCTGTTGCGTGAGTTCGGGCAGGCGACCGAGTGCCTCCGCGGCGCCGCCGGCGAGGTCGAGGAAGGCCTGCCAATAGGCCTCGGCGTCGGCGAAGTGGCAGGAGAAGGTGCACGGCCGGATGTCGATGTCGTCGAAGCCGGCGGCGGCGAGTGTGGCGGCGAGTACGTCGCGCTCGCCGTAGCGGAACACCGACGGGCGTGCGACCTTGGGGGGCGGCAGCACACGGGCGATGGTGTCCTGCGCGCGGTGGATCAGCGGCACGGTCTCGCGTGGCCCCCACACCGACAGCGCGACCCGTCCGCCGGGCGCGAGCACGCGGCGCATCTCGGCGAGCGCGCGCTCGGGATGCGGGAAGATGAACAGCGCGAGGCCGGCGAGCACGCGGTCCATGCCGGCGTCGGCCACGCACAGGTGTTCAGCGTCGGCGGCCGCGAAGCAGGGCGCGTCGGCATGCTCGCCGCAGCGGCGCGCGCCCTCGACAAGCATGGC
>JBEOKH010000492.1:0-4949 GCA_040275625.1 Thauera sp.
GATCGCGGGCCCTTCCGGTCGAAGGGCGCACGGCGTGCGCCGCGCCTGCAGGCGGCCGACGCGGCGCCGGTTTCGCGCACGCGCGGCGCAGGCTGTGAGCCTTTGTCGCGAGCCCCCGCTAGAATGATGCCCTTCGGCGCGACGCCGCCCTGATGTCGCCCGCCCTATCCCGACCCGCCCGTGCCCACTGCCTCCGCTCCCTCCTCCGCCCCCCACGACCTGGCTGCGCCGCAAGCCGCAGCGCGCAGCTTCCGCATCGCGATCAACGGCTACGGCCGCATCGGGCGCTGTTACCTGCGTGCCCTGCACGAGGCCGGACTAGCCGAACACTATCGCATCGTCGCCATCAACGAGCCCTCCGATCTCGCCGGGATCACCTACCTGACCCGCTTCGACTCCACTCATGGCCGCTTCCCCGGCGTGGTCGACAGAACCGAGCGCGAGCTGGTGGTCGACGGTCATGCGATCACGGTCACGCACGCATCCACGCCCGAGGAGGTGGACTGGCGCCGGCTCGACCTCGACCTTATCGTCGAGTGCTCCGGGCGCTACGGCAGCCGCCGCGCCCTGCAACGCTTCATCGATGCCGGCTGTCCGCGCCTGCTGCTGTCACATCCCGGCAACGGCGCCGAAGATGTCGACGCCACCGTGGTGTTCGGGGTGAACCACGGCGAGCTCGACGGCAGCGAACGCCTGGTTTCGAACGCCTCATGCACCACCAACGCGGTGATTCCGGTGCTCGAGTGCCTGCACCGCGAGCTCGGCATCGAGCACGTGCTGCTCACCACGCTGCACTCGGCGATGAACGACCAGCCGCTGATCGACGGCTACCATCATGCCGACCTGCGTCGCACGCGCTCGGCGATGCAGTCGATCATCCCCGTCTCCACCGGGCTTGCGCGCGGGGTCGAGCGCCTGCTGCCGGCGCTGGCCGGCCGCGTGCAGGCGAAGGCGATCCGCGTGCCGACCCACAACGTGTCGGCGATCGACATGGTGTTGACGCTGTCCCGCGACGTCAGCGCCGAAGCCATCAACCGCCTGCTGCGCGCATCGGCCGCCGGACAGCGAGGTCTCGTCGCCTGGTCGGACGAGGCCCACGCCTCGATCGACTTCAACCACGACCCGCACTCGGCGATCCTCGACGGCAGCCAGACGCGCGCGGTCGGGCCGCGGATGATCAATCTGATGATCTGGTTCGACAACGAGTGGGGATTCGCCAGCCGTATGGTCGACGTGACCCGACACTGGCTGGCCGCTGCTTTTGCACGGTGAACAGGAACGAATCCCAATTAACCACGATCAAGTTAAGTGTGCGCGACCTTGCCTAGACTGCGTCGCATGGATACCGTCACCACCCCACTGAGCAGCCCGCCGGACGGCGAAACTGCACACGCCAACGGACCGCGGCTCGCCGGCGACCTCGCGATCTGGTTCTTCATCCTCGCGGAACTGCTCGCCTTCGGCGTCTTCTTCGCCGCTTACGCGTTTGCCCGCGCCAAGAACATCGAACTCTTCGCCGCCGAGCAGGCCGCACTCAACCGCAACGCGGGCGCGATCAACACCGTGCTGCTGCTCACCGCGAGCTACTTCGTGGTGCGCGCGGTGCAGGCCGCAGAAGCCTGCGCACCACGTCAGTGCGCAAACTGGCTGCTCGGCGCGATCCTCACCGGGTTCGGCTTCGTCATCGTCAAGCTGAGCGAGTACTCGGCTGCTTTCGAGCACAACATCAGCCTGTCGAGCAGCACCTTCCACATGTTTTACCTGTCGCTCACGTTCTTCCACTTCATGCACGTGATCCTCGGCCTGGTGATCCTGACCGCGATGTGGAACGGCGCACGCCAGGGGCGCTACCGTCCGGGCGAGATGAACGGCCTGGAAACCGGCGCCGCGTACTGGCACATGGTCGACCTCGTCTGGCTGATCCTCTTCCCGCTCGTCTACGTGATCCACTGAGGAGCCCGCCATGAGCGCACGCATGCACGGAACGCCCCGCAGTTCCACGATCCTCTTCGCCACCCTGATCATCGCCACCTTCGCCACCTGGGGTATGGGCTCGCTCGGCGTCACCGGCACCTGGGGCGTCGCCATCCTCGCGGCGATCTCGTTCTGGAAAGGCGCGGTGGTCATCCTCGACTTCATGGCCCTGCGCCACGCGCCGCTGCTCTGGCGCGCGCTCACCATGGGCTGGATCATCGTGGTCTGGTCCCTCATCGCCATCGCCTATATCAAGGGACTCGCTCAATGAAGCCCGACACCCCCAACCTCGACATCCCCTTCTACCAGCCCGCCGGTGACGAAGTCGAGATCTTCCAGCACGCCTGGAAAAACCGCCTGCCGCTGCTGATCAAGGGCCCCACCGGCTGCGGCAAGACGCGCTTCGTCGGCCACATGGCCGCCCGCCTCGGCCTGCCGCTGTACACCGTGGCCTGCCACGACGATCTCACTGCAGCCGACCTCGTCGGTCGCCACCTGATCGGTGACGGCAGGACGATGTGGTGCGACGGCCCGCTCACGCGCGCGGTGCGCGAAGGCGGCATCTGCTATCTCGACGAGGTCGTGGAAGCGCGCAAGGACACCACCGTGGTGCTGCACCCGCTCGCCGACGACCGCCGCGTGCTGCCGATGGATCGCACCGGCGAGCTGCTGCAGGCACCGCCCTCCTTCATGCTGGTGGTGTCCTACAACCCGGGCTACCAGAACCTGCTCAAGGGCATGAAACCCTCGACGCGGCAGCGCTTCGTCAGCCTGCGCTTCGACTTCCCGCGCCCCGAACAGGAGGAGGCGGTCCTGATCGGCGAGACCGCGTGCGCGCCCGACCTCGCCCGGCGCCTGGTCGCAATCGCCAACGCGCTGCGCGCGCTCAAGGACCGCGACCTCGAGGAGGCTGCGAGCACCCGCCTGCTCGTCTACACCGCATTGCTGGTCAAGGACGGCATGGATCCGGTTGCTGCCTGTCGGGTCGCCATCGTCGAGAGCCTGACCGACGACGCCGACGTCGCCGAAGGCCTGATGGAGGTGGTCGCCGCCACCTTCGGCCGCTGACGCGCTGCAGACGATGAGCACCCACAGTCCCGACCCGCCCCCTGACGACTCCGTGCCCGATTTCGACATCGCGATCGCGGCCGAGGCGTTGTTCCTGATCAACCTGCTGCTGCTGCCCGGGCTCGCCTTCTTGGTGCTGATGGCCTTATGGGCGATCCACCACGACCACCCCGATCCGATCGCGCGCAACCACCTGCGCCAGACCGGCTGGACCTGCATCTGGGGCGGTTTGCTGCTGGTCGTGATCAGCACGACGATCCTGCTGCTCGGCGGATTCGACAATCCATGGACTTGGGTGATCGGCATCCTTTACTTCACCTTCATCCACTCGACCCTCGTCTTGCTCGGCATCGTCGGTCTCTCGCGGGCGATCAACCGCCGCGTCTGGCGCTACCCGGTGCTCGGGCCGCGCGAGCGGTCGTGAACGCGCGGACGCGACCATGACCGCCAACCCCCCGGCTCGCAAGCCGCAGCGCGTGATCCCGATCGCGCCGGCACCTGCAGCGGGCGCAGCGTCTGCGCCAGCGATGCAGCGCCGGCGGAGCGCGTTCCAGGTCGGCTTTTTCGTACTCTTCGTGCTCGCACCGGTATTCGATCTGTTCCGTTACGATCTCGACGCCGACCACGCCTGGCTGCTCGGCATGGAATGGCGGCTTGGCCTCGACCCCTTCCTCGCCGGCGAGGCGAGCGCGCTTGAAGCTGCCGGCAACATCATCGTCCGCCTCTTCGTCCCGCTGCTCGGCGTCGCCGCGCTGGTGATCGGCGTGGCGTGGAAGTGGGGGCGGCTCTACTGCGGCTGGCTGTGCCCGCACTTCTCGGTGGTCGAATCGATCAATCGCCTGATGGCCCGCGCCGCGGGCAAGGCCTCGGTATGGGACCGCCACCTGCTGCCGGCCTGGAAGCCCGACGGCCGTCCCGTCCGCGTGGACGCGCGCTGGTGGGCCATCGTGGTCCCGGCTGCGGCAGGCTTCGCCTTTCTGTGGGCGGTCGTGCTGCTCACCTACCTGCTGCCGCCCGCGCAGGTGTATGGCAACCTGTTCGCCGGCGAGCTTACCCGCAACCAGACGATCTTCATCAGCGCCGCGACCGTGGTGCTGAGTCTGGAGTTTCTCTTCGCCCGCCATCTGTTCTGTCGCTTCGTGTGCGCGGTCGGCCTGTTCCAGAGCCTGGCCTGGATGGGCAACCGCGACGCGCTGGTGGTGGGCTTCGAGCGCGAGCGTGCAACGGACTGCTCGAGCTGCCTGCCCGATCGCCAGTCGGCCTGCGACGCCGCCTGCCCGATGCGGCTGCGCCCGCGCAACATCAAGCGCCACATGTTCACCTGCACCCAATGCCGCCAGTGCATCGACGCCTGCGCCACCACCCAGCGCGACAACCCGCAAGGGCCGCTGCTGACCTGGGTCGCGGGCGAGGCCGCACGGCAGAACGAAGCCGGGTTCCGCGCCTTCAAGGATCACTGAGCTCATGGAAGAAACCGTCGGCCTGCTCTGGCACCGCCTCATCACCCGCGCCGCCGGCGGGCACTTTCCCAAGGCAGCAGTGCGCCTGCGCGACATCGAGAAAACCGCCGGCGTCTTCTTCCGCGCCCTCGGCGGCGACCCTGGCCTGCGTCTTGCCGCTGCCACCGCAGACGGCCACAACGCCCGCCGCAGCCTGCTGCAGCGCATCGCCGGCGCCGACGAGCGGATCGCGCGCGGGCGCATGGACGTGTCCACCCTGCGCCTGCCGGCCGAGCTCGACGTGCTCCCCGAGCGCAGCCTCAATCGCGACCTTTATCTGTGGCTGGCGGCGATTGCCGCTGCCCATGCCGACCCCGACGGCGGTACCGCCGCGATCGCCCCCCTCCCCGACGAAGCGATCGACGAAGCGGCCACCGTCGAGCTGCGCGACAACCAGACCGCGACCCT
>JBEOKH010000493.1:0-12463 GCA_040275625.1 Thauera sp.
TTGGGGACGCCGGGTGATCCGCCTCTACTATCGGGGGGCACCCAGCATCTGCGTCATCCTGCGCCGATGGCCCTCGTTGCAAGTTCCTATGCGCATGGTCTTGGGGGCGATAGCGAGCGGACTTTGCTGGTGGTCAGGCTTGCGTGGAGGCGGCAAGTGTCGGCGCTAGCGTGGGGCGTCGGTTGCGCCGTTGCCGTCGTAGGTTTCGCGCTGGCCATGGCGCGGTGGCGATCACTTGAGACCCATCCCGTACGGGCTGAGCGGGCCTCGCGACCGGCAGCGCTGCGGTATGCCGAGTTGGTCTACATGGAAAAGCTGTTCCGGATTTCCACGCCCGTCGGACTGGTGGCGAAACTTGACCGGGCATACCGCCTGCCCTCCGGTCTGCTCGTGTTGGTGGAGTTCAAGAGTCGCTGGAGCAAGCAGCCGTGCCTGTCGGATGTGATCCAGTTGTCGGCGCAAAGGATGGCGGTGATGGGGCAAACGGGCCAGTCGGTGGCGTCCCACGGGTACGTGCTGGTGAAAGCGCCGACCAAGCAAGCCTTGCCGATCGCGCATCTCGTCAACTTGATGACCGACCAACAGGTGGTTGCCTTGATCAGGAGGCGGGAAGAAATTCTCGCGGGGCGCATTTTGCCGCACGGGCACTTGTCTCGGAAGACGTGCCTTTCGTGCGCGTTCCGAGCACAATGCAACCTGCTTCCTTGAGCGAAGTCGGCACATCGCCCAATCAGTTTCTCCGGACAAGGAAATATTCGTCGCAATGTCCTCGATGGACGTGTCCTCGGCCGAAATAGCTTGCTGCCCTACAAGGCGATGAGGGCAAGATTCTCGGCCGGCACATGACGCTGCGCCAACTCAACCATATGCCGGTGGTGTGTGAATACCAGCACTTGGTTCTCGCCAGCGAAATCAGCCAACGCCTCCAGAATGGCGCCAGAGCGATCCTCGTCCGAGGTCATCAGAACATCGTCAAGGATGACCGGCAGGTCGATGCCGGCAGCGCGCCGAAGATCCAAGGCAGCTAGGCGTAGCGCCAAGTAGAGCTGGTCAAGGGTACCCTCGCTCATCTCTTCGACGCGGATTCGAGAGCCACTAGTGCGTTCGGCAATCAGGGCCGGCTCCTTGTCGGAATCGTCGCTGATCAGTCGGACAAATTCGCCGCGCGTCATCCGGCTAAAGTAACTCGACGCTGCAGTCAGCATGGGCCCCTGAGCCCGATCGCGAAATCGTTTGAGAGCTTCGGCGAGAAGCGCATGCGCGAGCCGCGAACGAATCCAAGGGGACATATTGGCGCGTATGCTGGCAGCCGCTCGTTCCATATCCTCACGCGCCGCGACGGCCGTGTCGGAGCCGTCGATGGCCTCCAGGGCGCGCCGGGCCAACTCCTCACACTCGCGGGCCGACCGCAGACGCAGTTCGAGTTGGTTCAGCTCTTCCGAGAAGTTCATCTCGTCGGCATCCATACGCGCCGCATCATAGTCGGCCAGTAGGGTGCGCAGTTCGTCTACCGAGCGCCGTGATGCCTGCGCCAAGTGCGAGTTCGAGCGATCGACCTCGCACTGTGCATCCCGCTTGCGCCGTGACTGCTCTTCGGCTTCCGGAAGGTGATTTGCTGAGTCGACGCCGGCGGCGAGGCACAGGGTTGACAACACTTGCTGGTGACGCGCACCCGTGTCCTCATGTTCGCGCTGCGTTTTCTGGGCAGCCTCCAGCGCTTGCTGCGCCAGCGTGCGCTTTGTCTGGACTTCCTCGGCAGCAATTAGACGCGCGGAGACCTGCTCGATGTGCAAACGAAGATCGAGAGGCTCGGAGCCACCAAGCACCTGCCAGATCGCCTTGGCGGCGTCGTCCAGGAGGGCGAGCGCCTGGTTCGCCCGGCGCTCCTTGGCTTGAGCTGAAGCGAGCCTGTCCTTGGCGTCCATGAGATCTTCAAATTCGCGCATGCGCGCCCGGGCGACCGCGACCGTCGTATCCTCGGGCAGGAGCAGTCCGGCGAATGCTGGATTTAAGGCATCCCTCGCATTGCGCAGGGCGCTAGTTAACTCGTCTTCGTGGGCGGCCCGCTGCTGGAACTGCCGCTCGCGTTCGAGGCGCTTGCCAGCGGCCTGGTTAATCGCCGTTTCACGTTGCTTGATTTCTGCATCGACTTCCGACGCCGTCGCCGACAGCGTACTGAGCCGCGCCTCTCCCGCAGGCATGGCGCGGCCGGTAGCGACGATCGCTGCGCGCAATTGGCTGGCGAGCGCCTGCTCGGTGGCTTGAACCTGCTCGAACTCGTCGAGCTTCGACTGCAGCGTCTCGCACGCCGTCCGAGCAACTGGCAACAGGGCCTGCCAGTCGCGCAAGGCTGCCGGCGACAGGGCAGGCAGATTCGCCGCAGCAAGCGTCTGATGCCAAGTCGCTTGCCGGGTCTCTTCGTCCCGATCAAGTTCTTCGAGTTGGTGCTTGAGTTCGCTGCAATCCGTCTCCAAGGTCTCGATTGCCCGCTTGCTCGACTGCAGTGCTGCCGCGCGCTCGGTGTCACTGGCCAACTCGTCGACCAGGCGATCGGCCTGAATTACCGCGTCCTCGTAAGCCGCCGGGAGCGGCTCTTCGCTGGCGCGCGCATCGGTGGGAGAACTCGTGCCGTCAATGTAGATTCCGCGCAGCAGTGTCCACTCGGCGTCCCGATGCGAGCGTGCCGTCTCGACATCGTCCCGCGTCGGGACCTCACCTTTGGCAAGCAGACGATCACGCTGGCTGAGTTCATTGCGCAGCGCCTCGGAAATCTGGTCGATTCGTTTTTCGAGCGCATCGCGCCGTGTCGCGAAGGCATTTTCTTGCTTCATCGCGACGTCGATCTGCGCGTCCAGCAGCGGTTGCACCCTGCGTAGGGCCGCTTCATCCACCAAACCGACGGCTTCCAACCCGTTGGCCACCGCGCGTCGCGCGGCCTTGATTTCACCGGGTAGCGAAGCCAGACGTTTGAGATCTGAATCGCTGCGCGCGAGTTCGGCCTGGGCGATGCGCAGCATCGTTCGCGATTCCGGCGAGGGCAGTGTCTCGGCCGGAGACTCCTCGGCGTCCATGCTCTGGCGCCCGGATTCCTGGTGCTGCCTAAGCGCCTGCTCGGCGAGTTCTACGGCATGCAGAAGCTGCTCGCTGCTGACCCGTGCTGTTCTCGCAGGTGCGTGTTCGCCGACCGTCTCAGCGGATCGCGACGCGTCGATTTGGGCTGCGAGCCGGACGACCTGTTCCATTTCCGTAGCCACGTCGACAGTGGCGTCAGCCAAATCGCGGCGATGTTGATCGATCGACTCCGCGGAGGCCGCGAGTCGCTTGACCGCCGCTGCGACGTCCAGGATCGCAACATCCAGTTCGAGTTCGTCGAGCCGCTGTTGCTGGCCCATAGCCTCTGCCGAGGCTAGCTTGGCATTATGCTGCGCATCCGACAGGCCGGACTCGGCGGCGGCCCGCTCCGTGGCTGCGGTTAGCGACAGGAGTGGCACCGACTTCAGGTCATCCAGGATCCGCGACGCATGCTGCAGCGTGCTGATTACCGGTGCCACGGCGCGCAGTTCCTTGATTAGAAGCAACTTGGTATTCAGTTCCCCACGGCGCGCCTCAAGCTCGGCAACATCGGCATCCGCCGCCTGATGTTTCTTGAAGACATCGGCCCAGTGCGCCGGTCTCACCAGGGCCTGCTTGTACTCACCATGGCATTCTTCGTACGCCTTCATCGCTTCGTTGATGCGTGCGTTTTTTCCACGCGCACCGGGCATGAAGAACTTGCGCGCTGAAGCATCCAGACGCTCAAGGATTTGTGGGATGCTGCGAATCCCAGCACTCGCTTCGAACAGGGCTGCCCCGACGTCACCTTCGCCATTCAGGAGTGCCTGACCACCTTCTCGCAGTTGGCGGTGGTCGAGTCCGAACATTGACTCGTACTCTTCCTTGCGAAGCCCACCGTTCAGCAGAATCTCGACATCTGGTGGAACGGGCGTTTCCAAGGCCAAGCCTCCCAGGTCGAAGTCGGCGAAGCAGAGCGTTGTACCGCGACCCTTGCGGCGTATCAGCGAATACTCGTTGCCCTGCCGATCAACGAACTCACCGCCCACCCGCATGTCCGGGTGAGCGTGTATGAAGTTGTCCTTGCTGTGCAATGGGATCCCGAATCGCAAATCCGAGATGGCGCGCAAGGTGGATGACTTGCCCGCTTCATTGGCGCCGTGGACGAGCACAAGTCTTTGCGTGGCCGTGCCAAAGTCAATCACGCGGTCGGTGAAAGGGCCGAAAGCCTTCAGGTGCAGCCGGCGCAGCTTCATTGGACGCCCCCTTCGGTCGTGATACCGGAAATCTGAGCAAGCACCGTTGCTTCGGCGTCCGCGAGAAACGCGCGCATCGTGGCGACGTCGAATGTCATCGGGTCGACGTCAGCGAGCGCGCCCGGAAGGTCCTTCATCTCGGCCAACTGCTGTGAGAACCACGCCTTGAGTTGTCCCTCGTCAGTGCTGACCACGTCAACCAGCCGCACGACTTCGCCAACCGCATCGGCACGCCCGGCCATGGCAGTGCGATCCATGGGCGACTGCAGGTCGAGGCGGATTTGCTCGATCCAGATGTCCGTATCTTCCAGGTCCTGGGTTGCCGCCTGGATCGCCGCGGCGATCGAACCGGGCTCCTCAGCCTCCAGCCTGTGCAGCGCCGACTCCCCCTGGATGAGGAGGCGCACAGCGTGGAGACGGTCCCGGGCATCAGCGACGAGTTCGCGCGCTTGGCCCACGAAGTGCCTCGCCAAAGCGTCGAGGGAACTTAGCCCCGATACATCGAGGCGAAACTGATGCCAACGCACTACCTCCAGGGGGATAAACTCGGCCGCGGTGATGACGCCGCCCTCGACCGTGACCAACTCGCACCCCTTCGGGCCGGTCTCTTTGGCGTGGCGCCCCTGCAGGTTACCCGGAAACACGATGCGGGGATCAGATGGCCGGACCACCTCGCGTGCATGCACGTGGCCTAGCGCGAAATAGTCGTAACCCTTGTCGCACAGCGCCTCGACGGAAGTGGGCGCATATGAGTCGTGGCCCTCGCGTCCAGTCAGGCTCGTATGTAGAAGGCCGATGTTGAAGCGCCCCGGCAGCGGATCTGGATAGAGGGGCACCAAGTCCTCCGGCACCGCGCGATGCGGGAAGCTGCGCCCGTGTACAGCTACACCGAGTGCCTCCAGGTCGATCGTTTCGCTCTTGTGAGCGCTAAAGACGTGGACGCCTTCGACTTCGGGTAGCTGTTTCGTGATCTGGCTTTCCGCGTCATGGTTCCCCTTGACCATGAAGACCAAGATGCCGGCGCGCCGCAGCCGCAGCATCTGCTCGCGGAAGAACAGGCCCGTTCGAAAGTCGGCCCAGTTGCCATCGTAGATGTCGCCAGCGAGCAAGACGATCGCCACATTCTGTTCAAGGGCAAGTTCGACCAAAGCAATCAGCGCCTGGCGTGAAGCGCCACGCAGGCGCGCCACGGGAGCACCATCATAGCCGTCCAGGCCGCGTAGCGGACTGTCTACATGCAGATCTGCTGCATGGATGAATTTCACGGGGGATTCCCTCCTTGTTGCGCTGTCGGCGACCCGGCAGCGTACGATGTATGCATGCCGCGCCAAGAATCTTACAAGAATCTCGGCTAGTCCAAAGCCTTCAATTCAAACGAACACTCTGTGGCCACGCTTGGTGGAGGTCATCAATTACACTCGGCCGGCTTGGACGCGGCGTGCCAAGCAAATAGGGAGACCAGGAGTCTCCATTAGCTATACGTCACCTATGACCACGAAATAGAATAAGGTCTGAGCCCAGCACCATCAGCTGGGAGCGGGGCGCTTAAAAGGGAGCGGGTGTGATGACAACCAATGTGCAAGACCAACAGGACACTACGGTGGACGAAGCGGCACCGGCGGTGGAACTGAAGGTTATCGCCGACTCGACCACCGGGTATGCAGCCATTCAGAACAACATCCCCGTTGTGCGCTCCCTCGTGGTCAAGAACACCTCGGCCGAGGCGCTGAAATCCCTGGATGTCCAGGTGTCCTGCACTCCCGCCTTCGCCCAAGGCGCCCGATTTCAGTTCGAATACCTGGCGCCGGGTGAGTCCCGAATCATCTCGCCGGTAGACCTCCAGCCGGACCATGCCTACCTCATCCAGCTGGACGAAAGCGAAAAGGCGGCCATCCGCGTCAAGGCTGTCGCCGCCGGGCAGCACCTGGCCGAGGTCTCTCACCTCATCGAGGTCCTGGCCTATGACCAATGGGCGGGGACCCGTAGCCTACCTGAGTTGCTGGCGGCCTTCAGCATGCCTAATTCACTGGTGGTGGACCGCCTGCTCGGCAAGGCGTCAGCGCTCCTGCGCCAAAGCGATGCCGGACTGTCGCTGGATGGGTATCAGTCCAAGAACCGTGAGCGGGTCTGGAAGCAGGTGTCGGCCATCTACAGCGCCTTGCTGGCGGAGGGGCTGCACTATTCGAACCCACCGGCCTCGTTCGGCGCCGACGGGCAGAAGATCCGCACTCCGGAGCGCATCTTCGACGGGCGGGTGGCCACCTGTCTCGACCTCGCCATGCTCTTCGCGTCCTGCTTTGAGCAGGCGGGACTCCACCCGGTCGTGCTGTTCAAGGAGGGGCATGCCTGGATCGGCGTTTGGCTCATAGAGACCAGCTTCCCCACCGCGGTGGCGGACGACGTGATGGCCGTGCGCAAGCGGGTGAAGTCCGGCGAATTCCTGACCCTCGAAACAACCGGCATTGCGGGCGACCAGAAGCCGTCGCTGCGCTGGGCGTGCGCGACAGGGGAGGGCTACCTCGACGAAGAGAACGGTTTCCACTACGCGGTCGATATTCACCGTGCCCGACAGCTGCAGATTCGGGCCTTGCCCTCGCGGTCGGCGGCCCAGGAACCAGCGGTCGCCATTGCCGAGGAGGCACCGCCTGCCATCGAAGCGATGCCGGCGCTGCCGCCGCTTGACCCGGAGCTGCTGCCGCCGACGGAGATGTCGACGCCCGATACGCCGGAAGGGCGGCTCGCCAAGTGGAAGGGCAAACTCCTGGACTTGACGCTGCGTAACCGGCTGCTCAACTTCAAGCCGACGCACAGCAACCTGCGGGTGATCGCACCCAACCCCGGAGCGCTCGAAGACCAGCTGTCGGATGGGCGCGAGTTCCGGGTCAAGGTCGCGCCCCCGGTCATGGAGGGCAGCGACCCCAGAGCCGCCGCCGTCTTCACCGGCCGCACCGGCCAATCGCCCCTGGCGGCCTTTGCCGAAGAGGCCCTGGCCCGCAACGAAATCGTGGTCGATGTTCCGGAAGACAAGCTGGACAATCGGCTCACCGAGATTTACCGGGCCGCGGAGACTGGGAAGGAGGAGGGCGGGGTCAATACCTTGTTCCTTGTCTTCGGGCTGTTGCAGTGGCGGGAAGACAAAAATTCGGAAGCGAGTCACGTCGCCCCCATCCTCCTCATTCCCGTCAACATCAGCCGCCAATCGGTGCGCAGCGGGTTCCGGCTGACCCGTCATGACGACGAGGCGCTGGTCAATCCAACGCTCATCCAGAAGCTCGCCCATGACTTCGAGCTCAAGCTCCCTTCGTTCGAGGTCCTGCCGACGGACGCCAAGGGCCTGGATGTGGAAAAAATCTTCCAGATTTTCCGGCTCGCCATCACCGACATGCCGGGCTGGGAAGTGAAGGAACAGGTCCATCTGGGCATTTTCTCCTTTACCAAGTACCTCATGTGGAAGGACCTCCAGGACCGCCAGAAGCAACTCCAGGAGAATGCGGTCGTCGCCCACCTCATCAACCATCCCGGTAAGGCGTTCAGCGAGGCCGAGCCCGAATTTGCCCCGCACACCCTCGATGAGCGCTTCGCGCCCCAGCAGCTGTTCACGCCCATGCTGTCCGACTCATCGCAGCTGCGTGCCATTTGCGTGGCCGATGCAGGAAGCAACCTGGTCCTGGAAGGCCCGCCCGGCACCGGCAAGAGCCAGACCATCACCAACCTGATTTGCCACTTGCTGGCGACTGGCAAGACCGTGCTCTTCGTTTCCGAGAAGATGGCGGCGCTGGAAGTGGTGCATCGGCGGTTGAATGCTATCGGCCTGGGGCCCTTCTGCCTGGAATTGCATTCGGCCAAAGCCAAGAAATCGGAAGTGCTGACCCAGCTCGGCAACGCCCTCAATGCCGCCAGCGGGCGCACCGTCAAGGACTGGGAGTTGGAAGCCGAGCGCCTCGCTGGGCTCCGGGACGAGCTGAACGCGCTGGTCGCCGCCCTGCACTGCATCCACCCGAACGAGCTCGCCATCTACGAGGCGATGGGCACGTGCATTCAAGGTGCCCACTGGAAGCCGGCTGCCTTCGACTGGACTGACCCCCATCAGCATACCCGCCAGGAACTCGATGCCCTGCGCGCCATTTGTCGGCAAATGGCAGCCTTGGCCAGCCAGTTGCGCGACCTGCAGGCCCATCCCTTGCTCGCCATCAAGCGCACAGCCTGGACCCCCTCGTGGCAGCAGGAACTGCTGGAGGCCGCCTCCAGCCTCGCTTCAGCGGCATCAGCCACCCAGGAATTGAAGGCGCCTTTCCTGCACATCCTGGGCCGGCCCGAGCATGGGTCATCGTGGGCCGAGCTCGGGGCTCTCGACCGATTGGCGGACGTGCTCTCGAAGGCTCCACGGGTGCCCATCGGCGTGGCCCGGGCGGCCACCGACGAGGTGGCCCGGCAGCGCTTGAAGATGCTGCGCCAGCACGGGTTGGAACGCGATGCGGCCTGGCAGATCTTTGCCGGCGCTTACCGGGAAGAAGTGGCGAACCTTAATGGCCAAGAGCTGGAAGCCCAGTGGGCCGAAGCCAATAGCACCTGGTGGCCCAAGAGCTGGTTGGCCAAGCGCGGCTGCCTGAAGCGCTTCGGCTTCTACCGTACCGACCGCGCCATGCCGGCGGAAGGAGAGGTGAACGGCCTCGTCCGTGCGCTCCGGAAACTGAACGAAGAGGACAAGGCGCTCGCCACCATGGAGGTCGATGCAACGGCCCTGTTGCAAGACGAATTCGCCGCCCACAAGACCGACTGGTCCGCGGTCGATGCCCACGAGAAGTGGGCAAACGACTATGCCGTCGCCCTGACGCAATTGGCGGCCGGCGACCTCAGCGCGCAGGGCGCCTTGCTCGCCAAGCTGCTGCCCTATGTGACCGACAACCGTGCCCTGCTGAAGGCTGAGGGGGCGTTGGGTGGGGCCTTGGTGCGCTACCGCGACGCCTACCGGCAACTCGTCAGCGAGCTCCATCGCGTCACTGAGCTGTGCGGTGCCAAGGATTCCTTGATTCACGACCCGCACGCCGCCGCGGCTCTGCAGCGACTGCTGGCCCAGGTGCAGGGCTGGCAGCACGCCGCCCATCAAATCCAGCCGTGGTGCCTGTGGCAGGGTATCCGGGAAAAGGTCATCAGCGCCGGCTTGCCCGGGGTGGTTCGCTCTCTGGAGGCGGGCGAAGTGCCCCTCGCCGACATTGCCGAGTTCTTCGAATACAGCTACCAGAGCTGGTGGGTCCGCAAGGCCATGGACCGTGAGCCGGTCCTGTGCGCCTTCTCGAGCGCCGACCATGAGCGCAAGATTGCCGAATTCAAGGAATCCGATGCACGCTTCCAGAAGCTCACCCAGCAGTACGTGGTGGCCAAGCTTTCGGGGCAGATTCCGTCCAGCACCGCGCTGACCCCGGGGGCGGATTCCGAAATGGGAAAGCTGCGGCGCGAACTCACGAAGCAACGCGGGCACATGCCCATCCGCCAACTGGTGCGGAATCTGCCCACCCTGCTGCCAAAGCTGAAGCCCTGCCTCCTGATGTCGCCCTTGTCGGTGGCCCAGTATCTCGAAGCAGGGCATCAGCCCTTCGACGTGGTGATTTTCGACGAGGCCTCCCAGATTCCGGTCTGGGATGCCGTCGGCACCATCGCCCGCGGCAAGCAACTGGTGTGCGTCGGTGACCCAAAGCAGCTGCCGCCCACCAACTTCTTTAACCGTGCCGATGACGATGACGTGAGCCTGGCCGAGGACGAGGTGCAGGACCTCGAAAGCATTCTGGACGAGTGCCTGAGCATCGGGCTGCCGCAGTTGAGCCTCGACTGGCATTACCGCAGCAAGCACGAGAGCCTCATCACCTTCAGCAATGCGACCTATTACGACAATCGCCTGGTGACCTTCCCATCACCCATGACCGAAGACACCGCCGTCCAACTGGAGCGCGTTCAGGGAGTCTATGACCGTGGCGGGTCCCGGACCAATCGGGCGGAGGCGGAAGCCATCGTGGTTGCCATCGAGAAGCACTACCTGTCGCCGGAAGACAGGAAACTCTCATTGGGGGTGGTGACCTTCAACCAGGCGCAGCAGAATCTCATCGAGAACCTCCTCGATGCCCGCCGCCGGGCGTCCACCCCGCTCGACCAGGCGATTGCCGAAGCCGCGTTCGAGCCGCTGTTCGTCAAGAACCTGGAAAACGTCCAGGGCGACGAGCGCGACATCATCTACTTCTCCATCACCTATGGCCCGGACGCTGCCGGCAAAGTGGCCTTGAACTTTGGCCCCTTGAATCTCGAAGGCGGCCATCGTCGCCTCAACGTGGCGGTTTCCCGTGCTCGGCAAGGGGTGGTGATTTACAGCACCTTGATGCCCGAACATATCGACCTGTCGCGAGTTCGCGCGGCCGGGGTACGGGACCTCAAGAACTACCTCGACTTTGCCATTCGCGGCCCGCGCGCGCTCATCGAGCAAGTGGCGCCCACCGGACTGGAGCCCGACAGCCCGTTCGAGAAACAGGTCATCAATGAGTTGCGGGAGAAGGGCTGGATCGTCCATCCGCAGGTCGGAGTTTCCGGGTATCGCATCGACATCGGGGTGGTCGATCCGCGTGCCCCCGGCCGCTACCTGCTGGGGATTGAGTGCGATGGCCGGACCTACCATTCCGCCGCCACCGCCCGCGACCGGGACCGTTTGCGCCACCTGATTCTCGAAGGTCTCGGCTGGCAGTTGCACCGCATCTGGTCGACCGACTGGTGGCGAAGCCCCGCTGAACCGATGCGAAAAATTCTGGCCAGGTTGGAGGACCTGCTGACCACGGAACCGAAGGGACCCACGGCGCGTGAGGACGGGCAGCCGGACACCCCACCAGACCCCGTCGAGGCAAGCGCTGCCGAGGTGGAAGAAGTTGCGACCTATGCCAAGCTGGTCCAGCCCGAACCCGTGGCCGCCCCGAAGCTCCCTGTTTATCGCGTCGCCGAGCTCCCTGCGGGGAATGGCGACAACTTCTATGACCCGGCATCACGAGCGGTCCTGGCGGAGCAGCTGATGCGCGTCATCCGTGCGGAAGGCCCCATCGCCGATTTCGTGCTCTTCCGCCGCGTCGCCCGGGCCTGGGGGCTCCAGCGGACGGGCCGGCGCATAGAAGAATTGTTGCGTGCGCTGGTTCCGCCGGCGGGGGCAAGGACGGTCGAAGGCGACGTCACGTTCTACTGGCCGGAAACATCGCAACCGGCCCAGTGGGAGGGCTTTCGCGTGGCAGACGACCTCGAGGAAAGCAAACGCCAACTGGATGAGCTCTGTGCCGAGGAACTGGGCAATCTGGCCATGTTCATTTTGTCTGAGCACGGCGGCACCAGCGTCAGCGAGCTAGCGCGCTCGATATGCCGGCTACAGCGCATTGCGCGCACCTCTGCCGATGCGGAAGCCAGAATCGCTCGCGCCCTGGAGTTGGGCAGGGTCAGGGAATTGATCCGGCTGAATGTGGGGATGGTCAGTTTTGCTAAGTCGCCAAGTCAGTCAGCCGACATATACAGCACCTAAGAAGGAGGGGGCACCCCCTCGCGGAGACAGAGAACGGCTAATTCTGGTACTCATCATCCGGGGCGGGAGCCGACTTTGATCCTCACCGGCCGGTCATTACCCGGGCCCGCACCCTATACTTCACCCGGCCGACCCGCCAGTTGCCGCACGCCGACGTTCGGGAGGTTCGACGAGAGCCAGACATTGTTCTGGTCGTCACCCCAGACCCTGGCATAAAATTCAACTTCGTCCGGCCCGCGTTCAGAGTCCATGCAGGGACTGCGCTTGTCGCCGACCCTGCAATCCGTCGCTGTCATGATGGCGCTCCAAAGCGTGTTCCCGCGTCATTTCCTAGCGACCGAGATCAATGTCGTGCCCCGTTGTGTTTGGAGGATCATCTTTCATGCGCGGTTAACCAACCCCTCTCACTGGGGTTCGCCTGAGACAGAATGAAGCCTCGTGAGACTTGGCTACATACAGCGCTGCCAAGGTAAGAGAGTTTGACGGTATCGGCGACGGTATCAAGAAGTATGAGCCCCTGAAAAGTGGCGTGAACACTGAGGATGGAGAATGCTATTGACAATCGAGTGGGAATGATTCGGTAGCGTTTCACAGGGTCCCACAACGACCCGCCAAC
>JBEOKH010000494.1:0-19302 GCA_040275625.1 Thauera sp.
CGCCGTCGGCGTCGCTGTCGTTCGCCAGCAGGCCCGGCGCGGCGATCGTCAGCGTGTAGCCCTCCTGCACCGAGTAGCTGTCGTCGCCCGCGAGCGGCGGGGTGTTGCCGCCACCTCCCGGGATGGCGAGCACGTCGAGCACGCCGCCGAGGTAGATGCCGTCCTCGTCGACCAGCGTGACCACAACCGAATAGGCGCCCGGATCGGCATAGACGTGGGTGGCGCTGCCGCCGAGGGCGGCGAGCTCGGCCGCGGTCAGCATCGTCGGGGCCGAGCCATCGCCCCAGTCGATCGCGTAGTTGGCGACGGTGTCGTCTCCGGGATCGCTCACCGCGCCGAGGTCCAGCGTGTAAAGCACATCCTCGACCACGATGGGCGCGCCCACGAGCGCGACCGTCGGCGCGACGTTATTCACCGTCACCGTCTTCGTCGTCGTCGAGCTGCCGCCGTCCTCGTCGGACACCGTGACCGTGATCGTGCGGTCGGTGGCGTTGAGCGGACCATCGTCGTCGTCGGCGAAGACGTGCGCGACACTGCCGCCGAGCGCGGCAAGCTGCACCGCGGTGAGCACCTGCGCCGCGCTGCCGTCACCCCAGTCGATGCTGTAGGAGAGCGTGTCGGCCGCGCCCGCCGGGTCGCTGCCGACCAGGTCGAGCACGTAGGAAGCCCCCTCCGTGGTTGCCGCCGCACCGGTCGGCACGACGATCGGCGCGGCGTTCTGCACCGTCACCGCCTGGGTGCCGAGCAGGTGGGTGCCGTCCTCGTCGGTGGCGCTCACCGAGATCAGGCGCGCGCTACCCCCCATGGCGCCGTCGGCATACGCATGCGAGAAGCTGCCCGCGGCTGCCGCCCACTCGGCGGCGGTGAGGGACTGGACCGAACCATCGCCCCAGTCGATCGCGTAACCGCTCCGGGTGTCGGGGCCCGGGTCGCTCACCGCGCCCACCGCCAGGGTGTAGGTCGCGGCCTCGGCGACCGTCGCCGCGCCGCTCAGCGCCGCGGTGGGCGCCACGTTGTTGACCGTTACCGACTTGGTGGTGATCGAGCTGCCGCCGTCCTCGTCGGCGACGGTGACCGTGATCGTGCGGCCGGTGGCGTTGACCACGCCGTCCTCGTCGTCGGCGAAGACGTGCGCGACGCTGCCGCCGAGCGCGGCCAGCTGCACCGCGGTGAGCACCTGCGCCGCGCTGCCGTCGCCCCAGTCAATGCTGTAGGAGAGCGTGTCGGCGGTGCCCGCCGGGTCGCTGCCGGCGAGGCTCAGGGCGTAGGCTGCGCCTTCCGCGGTCTGATCCGCACCGGTCAGCACGACCGCGGGCGCGACGTTGTTGACCGTCACGGTATGCGTGCCGGCATTGGCGTGCTGGCCGTCCTCGTCGGTCACCAGCACCGTGATCGTGCGGTTGGTGGTGCCGTCGGCATACACGTGGGTGTAGTCGCCGAGGCTGTTCACCACCTCGACCACGCCGTCGCCCCAGCTGATCGTGTAGCTGGTGGGCGTGTCCTGGCCGGGGTCGGCGACCGCGCCCAGGTTGAGCGTGAAGGTGGAACCTTCATCCACCGTCAGGTTGCCGGTGAGCGCGATCGTCGGCGCGACGTTGTTCACCGTCAGCGCCTTGGTCTGCGTCCAGGTGCCGTCCTCGTCGGTGGCGTTCACCGTGATCGTGCGCGCCGTGCCGCCGGCGGCGCCGTCAGCATAGATGTGGGTCACGCTGCCGCCGGCCGTGGCGAGCTCGGCCGCGGTCACCGTCTGCGCCGGACCGCCATCACCCCAGTCGATTGAATAGCTCGCGATGGTGTCGTCACCCGGGTCGCTGTGGCTGATGGCCAGGGTGTACAGCGCCCCCTCGGCCACGCTGCCGCCACCGGAGAGGTTCAGCGTCGGCGCCACGTTGTTCACCGTGACCTGGAAGCTGTCGCTGCCCGACTGTGCACCGTCGTCATCCACCGTGACCGTGACCGTGTAGCTCGCATTGTCGTCGGCGTAGGTGTGGCCAACGCCGAGCGCGGCCGGGTTGAAGCTGCGGCCGCTGCTGCTGGTGCCGTCGCCCCAGTCGATGGTGTACAGGCGGCCCGCGGGGTCGGTGTCGGTCGGGTCGACGAAGCTGATCGCGGGCACGAAGAACTGGCCTTCGTTCACCGTCAGGTCGTTGCCGGCGTTCACCGTCAGCACCTCGGCCGCTGCGCTGACCTGGACGAGCTGTGTGTCGACGCTGGCGTGCGTGCCGTCCTCGTCCACCAGGCTCACCGAGATCGTGCGGTTGCCGGTGCTCGTGTAGGTGTGGACGAGCTCACGGTTCGCCGGCAGGTCGCCGGTGGCGATCACCTGCACCGGCGAGCCATCGCCCCAGTCGATGCGGTATTCGGTGACGGTGTCGGCGCCCGGGTCGTAGACGCTGCCCAGCGTCAGCGTGTAGGGCAGGTTCTGTTCGACCGTGGCGCCGCCGGAGAGCGTGAGATCGGGCGCCACGTTCGACACCACCACCTCGAAGCTGTCGGTCTCGACGCTGTTGCCCTGCCCGGCCTGGTCGTTGGCGGTCACGGTCACGGTGTAGCTGCCGTTGTCCGGGAAGTAGTGCCAGATGTTGAACACCGCGTCGCTGGTCGAATACTGCGTGGGCGCCGAGCCGTCGCCCCAGTCCACCGTGATCAGGTGGGTGTCGGGGTCGGGGTCGCCGAGCGTGATCGCGTGGTCGAACAAGGTGCCCTCGGCCGCGGTGTCGTCGGCGCCGGCCTGCAGCGCCGGCGCGTCATTGACGTTGGCGAGGTTGATGATCGAGAACACCGGGTTGGGCGCGTAGGCGACGCCGTCGCTGCCGGTCCACGCGAACTGGTCGAGGCCGAAGTAATCGACGTCGCCCTGATAGCTGAGCTTGCCGGCCTGCAGCTCGGCGAGGCTCACCTCCTGCCCCGGGAACACCGCCACGCCGTCCACCTTCAGGGTGCCCTCGGCCGGCAGCGTGGTGATGCGGATCGCCGCCAGGTTCTGGCCCTCGGCATCGTTGAAGCTGTCGATGAAGAGCTGGGCGTCGAGCACGATCACCGCCTCTTCCTGGCCGTTGACCGTGAAGGGCGAGATCTGCGGCGCGGTGTTGCTGTAGCGCTGCAGGTGGATCTCGTAGGTGTTGTTGCCGCCGTCGGGCTGGCCGTCACCGTTCTGGTCGCTCGAATACACGTAGGACGACCACGCCACGACGAAGCCGCCGTCGGCCATCGCGGTGATCGCCGGCTGCTGCTGCACGGACGGCACGTAGCTGTTGACCAGGGTCTCGCCATCCACCTGGCGTCCCGCCGCGTCGTACTGCTGCAGGAAGACGTCGTAGGTGTTCGATGCGGCACCGTACTGGTCGGTCCAGCTCACCACCCAGCCGCCGTTGGCCAGGCCGGTGACCGCCGGCTCGAGCTGTGAGTTGCTGGTCGTGGTGTTGACGCGGAACTCTGTACCCACCGTGTTGCCGTCGGCGGCGTAGCGCTGCGCATACACCCCGGCGCTGCTCAGGTCCTGGCTGTCGGAACGCCACACCACGATCCAGCCCCCATCCTCCAGGGCGGCCACATCGGGCTCGTACTGGTTGCCGTCGGTGTAGGTGTTGGCGCGGAAGGCGGTGCCCAGCGCATTGCCGCTTGCATCGAAGCGCTGGCCGAACACACCGGTGCCGTCGCCGTCGGTGCTGCTCGAGTCGGTCCACACCACCACGAAGCCGCCATCGTCCAGCCAGGCTATCGCGGGCTCCGACTGAGTGACGAAGGTCGAGCCGAGCGGCGGGTTGGCGCGTGTCTCGGCGCCGAGCTTGGCACCGCTCGCGTCCAGGCGCTGGAAGAAGATGTCGGAATACTCGGTGTTCGAGGCGCTGTAGTAGTCGTGATACCAGGCGACCACGAAGCCGCCGTCCGCGCTCGCGGTAAGGTCAGGCTGGTACTGGTTGCTGGTGGTCAGCGTGTTGACCAGTGTCTCCCCGCCGACTGCCGCGCCGCTGCCATTGAAGACCTGCGCATACACGCCGGCGCCGCTGCCGTCCTGGTTGTCGGAGCGCCACACCACCGCGAAGCCGCCCGCCGACAGGCCGACGACCTGCGACTCGTACTGCGCGCCGGTCGTGGTGGTATTGACGCGGAATTCACCACCGACGGCATTGTCGTCGGCGTCGTAACGCTGGCCATAGACCCCGTAGCTGCTGCCGTCCGCCCCGCCCTCGTCGGTCCACACCACCACGTAACCACCATCGGCGAGATGGGCGATCGACGGATTCGTCTGCTGCCCGGCCACGGTCGTGTTGACCTCGGGCTCGAGGACGAGGGACGGCACCGCACCGTCGACCTCGGGGGTGACGTTGAGCGTGACGAAGCGTGCATCGCTCGCCCCGCCGTCACCGTCGGTGACGCGGATCGAGATCGTGCGGCTGGCGAAGGGGTTGCTCGAGGTGTTCTGGTAGGTGAGGTTCTCGATCACCGACTCCACCGCCGGCACCGTGGCGGCGGCGTTGAATTCGACCACCAGCTTGCCGTGGTTGCTGCCGTCGGCCACCAGGGTGCCGATCAGGGTGCCGCCGTAATAGACGTTCAGGCCCGACACGCGCACCTGGGTCGGGCCGTCGCCCTCGGAGCGGATCCCGAGCTGGTCCTGGTTCTCCAGCCCCTCCATGCCGAGCTGGTCCTGGCCGCCGTAGCCGCTGATGTAGTCCACCTCCAGGCGGCCGCCATCGAAGTTGGCCGAGTCTGCATCGGCCAGGCCCACACCGGGGTCGATCAGTTGCGGCGCGAGGTTGACCGCGTTCTCCGCGAAAGTGACCGACGCGGCCACGTCGACCAGCTCCGGGTTGGCCTGGCGGCTGAAGTCCGCCGGATTGCCGAACACGCGCTGGAAGATGCCGTAGCTGTTGGCATCGGCGTCGTCGCGGTAGTCGGTCCAGCTCACCACGAAGTTGCCGTTCGACAGCGCCAGCACCGCCGGGTCGCTCGCCCAATTGACGTCCTGGACATCCACCCGCGTCTGCCCGTCGACCGGCAGGCCGGCGGCGTCGAACTGCTGCAGCCAGATCTGGCTGCCCTCGGACCACGCGATCACGTAGCCGCCATTGTGCAGCCCGGCCACTGCCGGCTGCTGCTCGCTGGCCTCCGTGGTGGTGTTGACGCGGAACTCGTCACCCACCGGCGAGCCGTCGGCCGCATAACGCTGCGCGAACACGCCGGTCGTGCTGCCGCCGTCCTGGTAGTAGGACGTCCACGCCACCACGAAGCCGCCGTCGTCCAGCGCGGCGATGCTTGGCTCGTACTGGTAGTTCGGGGTGTAGGTGTTGATCTGGAATTCGGCGCCGAGCGCGCTACCGTCGGCAGCAAAGCGCTGGCCATGCACGCTGGCGTAGCCGCCATCGCCGTCCTGGCCGTCCGAGCGCCAGGTCACCACGAAGGTGCCATCGGCAAGCGCGGTGATCGCAGGCTCGTACTGGGCGCTGTCCTCGAAGCCGACGCTGGCGTTGGCGCGGGTCTCGGCCCCCTGGGGCTGGCCGTTGTCGTCGAAGCGCTGGAAGAAGACGTCGTTGTAGCGCCCGTCCTGCTGACCGGTGGAATACCACGCCACCACGAAGCCGCCGCCCGCAAGGCTCGCCACCGTCGGCTGGTACTGGTTGCTGCCGGTGCTGGCGTTGACCAGCAAGGCGTCACCCACCTGCAGGCCGTCGGCGTCGTAGCGCTGACCGAACACGCCGTACGAGGAGCCGTCGGCTCCGCCCCGGTCAGTCCACACCACCACGAAGCCGCCATTGCCCAGGCTTGCCACCGCCGGCTCGACCTGGTCATAGGGCGTGTAGTCATTCACCTGGAACTGGTTGCCCACCGCCACGCCCTGCGCGTCATGGCGCTGGCCGTAGATGCCGTAGCCCCAGCCGTCCTGGCCCTGCGAGGTCCATACGGTGACGTAGCCGCCGTCAGTCAGGCGCGCCATCGCCGAGTGGCTCTGTTCGCCCGCGGTCCAGGTGTTGACGACCTCCTCCTCGAACAGCGGCTGCGCGCCGTCGTATTCGGGGGTGATGTCAAGGGTCACGATGCGCGGTGCGCTCGCTCCGCCCGCGCCATCGCTGACCTGGATCGACACCGCCCGGCTCCCGACCGGGTTGGAGAACGTGTTGCGGTAGGTGAGGTTCTCGATCACCGCCTCCACCGCCTGCGCGCTGGCGTTGGCGTTGAAGGTGACGACGAGGTCACTGCCGGCCGTGCCGTTCGCGGTGATGCTGCCGATCGCGATGCCGCCGTAGCTCACCGTGCTGCCGGACACGCCGACCTGACCGGCCCCGTTGCCCTGGTGGCGGATACCGAACTGGTCCTGCGCCGCGGCCTGCTGCACGAGCTGGGCCTGCTCGATGTTGCCGTAGCCGGTCAGCACGCTCACCACCAACTGGCCGCCCGCGAAGCCCACCGAGTCGGCGTCGGACAGGCGCACCGCGGAATCGATGAGCTGCGGCGACGCATTGACCACGTTCTCGGCGAAGGTGACGCTGGCGGCAAGGTCCACCAGCTCGGGCGCCGCGGAGCGCACGATCGAACCCGGCGCACCCATGATCTGCGCGAACACGCCATAGGTGTTCGCCGTGTTTGCCTCCTGGTTGTAACCCGCCCACGCCACCACGAAGTTGCTGGCGGTCAGCCCGGCGATGTCGGGCAGGTACTGAGTGCTCGCGATCGTGCTGTTGACCACGGTCGCGCCGTCGACCTTGTTGCCGGCCGCATCGTACTGCTGCACGAAGACGTCGTAGGTGCTGCCCCCTGCACCGTTATAGCTGTCCCAGGCGACCACGAAGCCGCCGTCCTCGAGCGCGGCGACGCGGGCAGTGTTCTGGTAAGGCGCGCTATCGACGCTACTGACCTGGAACTGCCCGCCCACCTTCGCACCGCCGGCGTCGAAGCGCTGGCCGTGGATCTGGCTATCGGCCGACCACCACACCACCACGAAACCGCCGCCCGAGAGCGCCGCGACATCGTGGCCGTACTGGTTGCCGGCGACCGTGGTCGGCACCACGAGCTCGGCCACCGCCTCGCTGCCGTCGGCGTTGAAGACCCTGGCGAACACGCCGTAGCCGTCGCCGTCGTTGCTGCCGGTGTCGCTGTACACCGCGACGAAGCGGCCATCGGCCAGCGCCGCGAGGCGCGGCTCGAACTGGGTGCCGGCACTGGCGGTGTTGAGCGTGAACTCGCCACCGAGCGCCGTGCCATCGGCCGCATAGCGCTGCGCGAGTACATCGTAGACGTAGCCCGAGCTCGCGTCGGTGTAGTCGCTGCGATATGCGACCACGAAGCTGCCGTCGGCAAGACCCACCACCGCGGGCTCGTACTGGTTGCTCGCCGTCGAGGTGTTGACCTGGAACTCAGCGCCGGCCCGCGCGCCGTCGGCGCCGTAGCGCTGGGCATAGACGCCCGTCCCGGAACCGTCCTGACTGTCGGAGCGCCACGCCACCACGAAGCCACCATCGGCCGTGCCTGCCACCACCGGCTCGTGCTGGCTGCCCCAGCCCTCGGTGTTGACCTGGAACTCGGCGCCGAGCGCCGCCCCCCTGGCGTCGTAGCGCTGGCCATAGACGCCGTAGCCGCCGCCATCCTGCGCACTGTCCGAGCGCCACACCACCACATAACCGCCGGCGTTCGCGCCCTCCAGCGCAGCCACCGCCGGCGTCGTCTGCTCGCCGGCCTCGTAGGTATTGACCTGCTGCTCGCCGAACAAGGTGCTCGCGCCGTCCACCTCGGGCGTGACGTCGATCTGCACCGTGCGCGGCGCGCTCGCGCCGCCGGCGCCGTCATTGACGTGGATACTCACCAGCCGGCTCGCCGCCGGATCGGTTGAGTTGTTCGCGTAGGTGAGGTTCTCGATCAGGGCCTCGACCGCCTGCGCGGTCGCATTCGCGTTCAGGCTCACCACCAGCTCGGCACCATTGGCGCCGTTCGACACCAGGGTGCCGATCGCAAGCCCGCCGTAAGTCACGGTGTTGCCCGACACGCCGATCTGGCCCGCTCCGGTACCCTGGTTACGCAGGCCGAGCTGGTCCTGGGCGAGCTCGTACACCGCCTGGTTCTGGCCGGCCGGGATGATCGCCGCGACCAGCTCGCCGCCGGCGAAGCTCGCCGAATCGATGTCCGACAGGCGCACCGCGCCATCGATCAGTTGCGGCCCGGCATTGACCGTGTTCTCCATGAAGCCGACGCTGGCCACCACGTCGGCCAGCTCGGGCGCCGCCGACCGGGTCACCGAACCCGGCGTGCCAAACATGCGGGTAAACACGCCGTAGGTGCTGGCCGTCTCCGCCTCCTGGTTGTAGCTCGCCCAGGCGACCACGAAGTTGCTGCCGGTGAGGGCGGCGATGTCGGGCAGGTACTGGGTGCTCGCGTTGCTGGCGTTGGCCACGATCGGGCCATCGACCTTGTTTCCGGCGGCGTCGAACTGCTGGATGAACACGTCGTAGGTATTGGCGCCCACGCCGTTGTAGCTGTCCCAGGCGACCACGAAGCCGCCGTCGGCGAGCGCGGTGACACGGGCGTAGTCCTGATACGGCACGCTGTCGGCGCTGCTGACCTGGAACTCGCTACCCGCCCTGACGCCCGTGGCATCGAAGCGCTGGCCGTGGATCTGGTCGTCGGCCGACCACCACACCACCACGTAGCCGCCGTCGGCCAGCACCGCCACGTCGTGGCCGTACTGATTGCCGGCGACCGTGGTCGGGACGACCTGCTCGGCCACCGCCACCGAGCCGTCGGCGTTGAAGACCTTGGCGAACACACCGTAGCCGCTGCCGTCGTTGCTGCTCGCGTCGCCGTAGAGGGCGACGAACTTGCCACCGGCCAGCGCGGCCAGGCGCGGGTTGAACTGGGTCCCGGAGACCGTGGTGTTGACGGTGAACTCGTCGACCAGCAGCGTGCCGTCGGCCGCGTAGCGCTTGGCCAGCACGTCGTAGACGTAGCTCGACGTCGCGTTCGTGTAGTCGCTGCGGTAGGCCACCACGAAGCTGCCGTCCGACAGGCCCACCACCGCCGGCTCGTACTGGCTGGAGAGGGTGCTGGTATTGACGCGGAACTCGCCACCCACGGCCATGCCGTCGGCGCCGTAGATCTGCGCGTGCACGCTCTCGCCCGAGCCGTCCTGGCCGCTCGAGCGCCACACCACCACGAAGCCGCCGTTGGCGAGCGAGGCGAGCTCGGGTTCGTACTGGTAGCTCTGGGCGTAGGTGTTGACCTGGAACTCGGCCCCCACCGCCGCGCCATGCGCGTCGTAGCGCTGACCATAGAGGCCGTACAAACTGCCGTCCTGCGAACCATCCGAGCGCCACACCACGACATGGCCACCCGCGTTCACACCCTGCAGGCCGGTCACCACGGGCGTCGTCTGCTGGTCGGGCTCGTAGGTGTTGACCTGCTGGTCGCCGAACAGGGGGCTGGCGCCGTCGAGTCCTGGCGTGACCTCGATCACCATCTGGCTCGCACTGCTCGCCACGTTGGCGCCGTCGCGCACGACGAGCTGCACGGTGCGCGCGGCGAGCGGGCCGTCGGAGCTCGTGCGGTAGCTGAGGTTCTCGATCACGCGCTCGATCGCCTCGGCGCTCGCGCTCGCGTTGAAGTTGATCACCAGCTGGTCGCCATTGGCGCCGGTGTCGGCCGCATTGATCGTGCCGATCACCGTGCCGCCGTAGCTCACGTCCGCACCGGAGACGCCGACCTGGCCTGCGCCGGTACCTTCGTTGCGGATCGAGAGCTGGTCATCCGCCCGGCCGCTGCTCGACACGTAGGACACGGTGAGGCTGCCGGCGTTGAAACCGGTGGCGCCGCTGTAGATGAGCTGCACGCCCGGGTCGAGCACCACGCCCGCCTGCGCAGCGGACTCGCTCAGCGTGACCGCCGGCTCGACGTCCTGCAGCTCGACCGTGGCCGGCGCGACGCTGGCCTGGATGCGCACCAGCATCTGCTGCGCCGCGCTCGCGCCACCGTCGCCGTCGAACAGGCGGAAGCCGAGGTAGCGATCGGTCTGGCTGCTGCCGGGGACCGTGTTCACATAGGTGAGGCTCTGCACCAGGGCCCGCACCGCCTCGGCGGTGGCGTCGGCATCGAAGCTCACCACCAGGTTCGCGCCGGCCGAGCCGCCGCTGAAGGTGCCGATCACGGTGCCGCCGTAGCTGACCTCGTTGCCGGATATGGCGATCGGGCCTGCAGTGGCGATCGCCAGGGTCTCGTTCGCGTGCGTGGCGGGCCCGCCGTCGAGGAACTGGACGATCAGGCTGCCACCGTCGAAGTTGGCCGAATCGACATCGCGGACGAACACGTCGGGATCCAGGGTCCGCACCGCGCCCGCGTAGAACGGGGATGCGTTGTCGTAGGACAGCGTGAGCGTGCCGCGTAGGTCGTCGAGCACCGGATCGGCCGACGCACGCACCAGCTCGGTGGCATCGCCGAAGAGCTGCTGGCGGATCTCGTGGGTGTTGTTGCCGCCGTTGGCGCTGCTCGCGTAGCTGCTGTAGATCACCGCAAAGTTGCCGCTGCCGAGGTCGGCCACCACGGGCTGGTAAGCGGTACCGTTGTCGGGCGACTCGAGCTTGCGCTGGCCGTCGATCGCGTTGCCCGTGGCGTCGTACTCGCGGATATAGACGTCGTTCGTGGTGCCAGCTCCGGACTCGTCGTAATTGTCGTTGTAGAAGCTCACCACGAAGCCGCCGGTCGACAGCGCGGTCACCTCGGGCTGGTACTGGCTGCCGGCGGTGGTCTCGTTGACCTGGAACTCGGCGCCGACCTTGTTGCCCGCGGCGTCGAAGCGCTGGCCATACACGCCCCAGGTATTGGCGCTGTCCTGGTCGTAGGACGGCCACACCACGACGAAGCCGCCATCGGCGAGGGTCGCGACGTTCGGCGCGAGGTCGCCATTGTTGGCGCCGGACTGCTGGCTGGCCGTGGTCGTGTTGACCAGGAAGGTGTCGCCGAAGCTCGTGGTGCCGGCGTCGTACAGCCGCCCGAACACCCCGTAGCTGCTGCCGTCGTTGCTCCCGCCGTCGGACCACACGATCACCAGGTCGCCATTGGCCGCCGCGGCGATGTCGGGCAGGTACTGGGCGCCCGTTTGCGCGGTGCCGACACCGACGCCAGTGCTCACCAGGGTCTCGCCACCCACCTTCACGCCGGCGTTGTCGAAGCGCTGCAGGTAGATGTCGTTGCCGTTGGACCACGCCGCGGCGAAGCCGCCGGGGTAGGCCGCGACGTTGGTGTGATACTGCGTCCCGGCGGTGGTCGTGTTGAGCAGGAGCTGCGCGCCCTGCGCGGCGCCCGCGGCGTCGAAGCGCTGCGCGTAGCTTCCCCAGCCGCTGCCGTCGTTGCCGGCACCGTCCTGCCAGCTCACCACGAAGCCGCCATCCGACAGCGCCGCGACCTGCGGCCAGCTCTGCTCCCCATTGACCAGGGTGTTGACACGGAACTCGGCCCCGAGCGCCTCGCCGTTGTTGGCGAAGCGCTGGGCGTAGATGCCCCAGCTGTTGCCATCCTGGCCCGACGACAGCCACGCGACCACGTAGCTGCCGTCGGCCAGCGTCGTCGTCGCTGGCGTGTCCTGCGTACTCGGCGTGTAGGTGTTGACCCGCTCCTCCGCCCACACCCGCGGTGCGCCATCCAGGCTGGGGCTGACGGTGATCGTCAGCGTGCTCGCGTCGCTGCTGGCGCCGTCGCCGTCGCTGATCCGCAGGCCGAGCGTGCGGCTGGCGTTGGGGCTCACGTCGGCGTTGGCGTAGCCGAGGCGCTCGATCAGCGCCTCGACCGCCTGGACCGTCGCCGCGGCGCCGGTGAAGTCGATGCGCAGGTTGGCGCCGTCGACGCCGCCGCTGAGGGTGCCGATCGCGGTGCCGCCGTAGCTCACCACGTTGCCGGATACACCGATCTGGCCGGCGCCGTTGCCCTCGTGCACCACGCCGAGCTGGTCCTCGGCGCTGCCGCCGCGGACGTGGTACAGGTCCAGGCGCCCGCCGGCGAAGTCGGCCGAATCCGCGTCGCTCAGCCCTACCGCGGCGTCGATGAGCTGCAGGCCCGCGTTGACGTCGTTCTCGCTGAAGTTGAACGTGCCGGTGAAGTCGCCCAGTTGCGGGCTCGCCGAGCGCGCCAGGTCGACGGCGTCGCCGAAGAGCTGCTGGCGGATCTCGTGGGTGTTGTTGCCGCCGTTGGCGCTGGTGGCGTAGCTGCTGTAGATCACCGCGAAGTTGCCGCTGCCGAGGTCGGCCACCACGGGGTGGTAGGCAGTACCGTTGTCGGGCGACTCGAGCTTGCGCTGGCCATCGATCGCGTAGCCCGCGGCGTCGTACTCGCGGATGTAGACGTCGGCGGTCGTGCCGGAGCCCGAGACGTCGTAGTTGTCGTTGTAGAAGGTGACCACGAAGCCGCCGCCGGCCAGGGCGGTGACCTCGGACATGTACTGGCCGCCGGCGGTGCTCTCGTTGACCTGGAACTCACCGCCGATCTTGTTGCCCGCGGCGTCGAAGCGCTGGCCGTACACGCCCCAGGTGCTGCTGCTGTCCTGGTCGTAGGACGGCCACACCACCACGAAGCCGCCCCCATCGAGCATCGCTACGTCCGGCGCGTAGTTGTAGTCGCTCGCATAAGCCTGATAGCTCGCGGTCGTCGTGTTCACCAGGAAGGTGCTGCCGAAGGTGCCGGTGGCCGCATCGTAGCTGCGCCCGAACACCCCGTAGCTGTCGCCGTCGTTGCTGCCGCCGTCGGCCCACACGATCACCAGCTTGCCGTCGCTCGCGGACGCGATGCCCGGCTGGTACTGGCTGCCGGCCTGCGCCGAGGCGCTGCCCGCCGCCGTGCTCGCCAGCATCTCGCCGCCCACCTTGGCCCCGGCGTTGTCGAAGCGCTGCAGGACGATGTCGGTACCGGTCGACCACACCGCGGTGAAGCCGCCGTTGTAGGCCGCGACGTTGGTGTGGTACTGGGTGCCCGACACCGTGGTGTTGAGCAGGAGCTGCCCGCCCTGCGCCACGCCCTCGGCATCGAAACGCTGGCCGAACGAGCCATAGCCGCTGCTGTCGTTGCTGGCGCTGTCCTGCCAGGTGATCACGAAGCCGCCGTTCGACAGCGCGGCAACCTGCGCCCAGCTCTGGTCGCCACCAACGAGCGTGTTGACGCGGAATTCGGGCCCGATCGCCTCGCCATTGCTGGCAAAGCGCTGCGCGAAGAGGCCGTAGCCGCCGCCGTCCTGGTCGCCGCTCGCCTGCCACGCGACCACGTAGCTGCCGTCGGCCAGCGTGGCGGTCGCCGGCCATTCGTGCGCGCCGGGCGTGTAGGTGTTGACCTGCTCCTCCGCCCACACCCGCGGCGCGCCGTCGAGGCTGGGGGTGACATCGATGGTGAGCGTGCCGGTGTTGCTGGTGGCGCCGTCGCCGTCGCTCACGCGCAGGCCAAGGGTGCGGCTGGCGCTGGGGTTCTGGTCGACGTTGCTGTAGCCCAGGCGCTGGATCAGCGCCTCGACCGCCTCAACCGTGGCCGCGGCGCTGGTGAAGTCGATGCGCAGGTTGGCGCCATTGGCGCCGCCGCTGATCGTGCCGATCGCGACCCCGCCATAGCTCACCGTGTTGCCGGCGACGCCGATCTGGCCGGCGCTGTTGCCCTGATGCACCACGCCCAGCTGGTCCTCGGCGCTGGCGCCCTGGATGTAGTAGAGGTCGAGCCGCCCGCCGGCGAAGTCGGCCGAATCCGGGTCGCTCAGGCCCACCGCGGCGTCGATCACCTGCAGGCCGGCGTTGACCGCGTTCTCGTCGAAGGTGACCGTACCGGTGAAGTCACCCAGTTGCGGGCTGGCCGAGCGCGCCAGGTCGGCGGCGTCGCCGAAGAGCTGCTGACGGATCTCGTGGGTGTTGTTGCCACCGTTGGCGCTGGTGGCGTAACCACTGTAGACCACGACGAAGTTGCCATCGCCCAGACCGGCCACCGCCGGCTGGTGGGCCGTGCTGTTGTCGGGCGAGACGAGCTTGCGCTGGCCATCGATCGCGTTGCCGGTGGCGTCGTACTCGCGGATGTAGACGTCGGCGGTCGTGCCGGAGCCCGAGACGTCGTAGTTGTCGTTGTAGAAGGTGACCACGAAGCCGCCGCCCGCCAGGGCGGTGACCTCGGACATGTACTGGCTGCCGGCGGTGGTTTCGTTGACCTGGAACTCCGCGCCGACCTTGTTGCCGGTGGCGTCGAAGCGCTGCCCCATCACGCCCCAGCCGCTGCCGTCGGTGTTGTTCGACGGCCACACCACCACGAAGCCGCCGTCGGCCAGCACCGCGACGTTGGCGACGTATTCGCCGTAGCCGTTGTAGGTCTGCTCGCCGGCAGTCGTCGTGTTGACCAGGAAGGTGCTGCCGAAACCGGAGCCCGGGGTGTAGATGCGCGCGAACACACCGTCGCCGCTGCCGTCGTTGGCGCCGGAATCGGTCCATACCACGACGAAGCGCCCGTCTGCCCACGCCGCCACGTCAGGTACGAACTGGGCGCCGGACTGCGCGGAGGCGCTGCCCGGGATGGTGCTCACCAGGGTCTCACCGCCCTGCCTGACACCGTCGTTGTCGAAGCGCTGCAGGACGATGTCCGTGCCGTTCGACCACACCGCGGCGAACCCTCCGGAGTAGCCCGCCACGTTGGCGTGGTACTGCGTGCCCGCGGTCGTCGTCCCGACCGAGAACTGGCCGCCCTGTGCGCTGCCATCGGCGGCAAAGCGCTGCGCAAAGTTGCCCCAGCCGCTGCCGTCATTGCCGGCGCTGTCCTGCCAGCTGATCACGAAGCCGCCGTTCGACAACGCCGCGATCTGCGGCCAGCCCTGATCGCCATCGACCAGGGTGTTGACGCGCAACTCCGGCCCCATCGCCTCGCCGTTGACGGCGAAACGCTGCACGTAGATTCCGCCCTGGCCGCCGTCCTGCGCGCTGGAAGTCCACACCACCACATAGCTGCCATCGGCCAGCGTCGCTACCGAAGGCCATTCCTGCGCGCCCGGCGTGTAGGTGTTGAGCTGCTCCTCCGCCCACACCCGCGGCGCGCCGTCTTCCTCGCGCACGACCTGAATGTGGACCTCGGCCGCGACGCTCGCGCCGCCATCTCCGTCATGCACGCGCACCGCGATGCTGCGCTCTGCCTGCGGGCTGCTCGACGTGTTGGCGTAGGTGAGGTTCTGCAGCAGCTGCTCGACCGCATCCACGGTCGCGTTGGCGTTGAGGGTGACGACCAGCGCGGTGCCATTGGCGCCGCCCGCGATGGTGCCGATCACGAGCGCGCCGGTGCCGTCGTTGAAGCTCACGGCGTTGCCCGCAACACCGATCTGGCCGGCGCCGCCGCCCTCGTTGTTCACGCCGAGCTGATCCTCGGCGCCGCCAAGGCGTGTGTAAAAAATTTCGACACGTCCGCCGCCGAAGTTGGCGGAGTCGATGTCCTGCAGGCTCACCACCGCGTCGATGCGCTGCGGCGCGGCATTGACCGCGTTCTCGCCAAACACGAGCGTGCCGCCAAAGTCGTTGAGCTCGGGGTTGGCCTGGCGCGGCAGCTCGGCCGCATCGCCGAACAGCGCCTGGTAGATACCCGAGTAGCCGCCGTCGTTCTCCTGGTCGTCCGAGCGCCACACGACCACATAGTTGCCGGCGCCCAGGCTGGCGATCGCGGGCTCGTACTGCAAGGTCTGCGTCGGCGTGGGCGTGTTGACCCTGGCCTGGCCGCCGAGCGCGGCGCCGGCCGCGTCGTATTCGCGCACATAGACGTCCTGGGACGACCCGGTACCGGACACATCGTAGTTGTCGTTGCGCCAAGTGACGGCGAAGCCGCCGCCGGCGAGCGCCGTGACGTCGGGCTGGTACTGGCCGCCGACGGTGGATTCATTCACGCGGAACTCGCCGCCGAGCGCCGAGCCGTCGGCGGCATAGCGCTGGGCATAGACCCCGGCGCTGCTGCCGTCCTGGTTGTCGGAGCGCCACGCCACGACGAAGCCGCCGCCCTCGAGCATCGCCACCGCGGGCTCGTACTGCGCGTCGGAGGTCGTGGTATTGACGCGGAACTCGCCGCCGGCCGCCGAGCCGTCGGCGTTGTAGCGCTGCGCATAGACGCCGTAGCTGCTGCCGTCCTGGCCGTTGTCGCGCCACACCACCACGAAGCGGCCGTCGGCGAGCGCGGCGACCTCGGGGTCGTACTGCTCGCCCGAGGTCGTGGCGTTCACCCTGAACTCGGCACCGACCGCGGTGCCGTCGTTGGCGTAGCGTTGTGCATAGATACCCCAGCCGCTGCCATCCTGGGTGTACGACGCCCACACCGCGACGAAGCCGCCGCCGTAGGCCGCCACCGTGGGCAGCTCCTGCTGGCTGTTCGTGTAGGTGTTGATGCGCTGCTCGCCACCGAGCGCCACGCCGAGCGCCGAGTAGCGCTGCATGTACGCCCCGTAGCTGCTGCCGT
Source organism: Thauera sp. (assembly GCA_040275625.1). GTDB lineage: Bacteria > Pseudomonadota > Gammaproteobacteria > Burkholderiales > Rhodocyclaceae > Thauera. Next base: position 16,420 of record JBEOKH010000494.1, read on the forward strand.
CGAGGCCGCTCTGGTCGGTCCACACGACGACGTAGCCGCCATCGGACAGGCCGCTGACCTGCGCCTCGACCTGGTTGCCGCTGGTGCTGCCATTGACGCGGAACTCGGGGCCGACCGGGATGCCCGAGCCGTCGTAGCGCTGCGCAAAGATCCCGTCGGCGCCGCCGTCCTGGTTGCGCGAGGTCCACACCACCACGTATCCGCCGCCTGCGAGGGGGGACACCGAAGGCTGGTACTGGTAATCGGGGCTGTAGCTGTTGACCTTCTCTTCGGCGTAGAGGCTCATTTTGATGCTCCCTGGACAAGCGTCGGGTGGCGGTGCGCCACCGGTAAACGCTTATGAAAGCATCAAATGTGCCTATATGAATTCCTTGCGAATACAGCCGCTTGCAAACCCAATCCGGGGCGTATGTAAAAATTTCCGACAGTGCGCCGGCGGCGCGGGGCACGCCGCTCAGTATTGCAGGAGCGTGGTGCAGGTCTCCTCGCGTCCGGTGAGGCGGCCGAAGCGTTGCAGGCGCTCGCGCACGAACGCGTCGGGCACGCGACGGTCGGCGCAGTACTCGCGCAGTTGCAGGGCCTGCGCGGAAAACTGCATGCGGCGCACGGTGTCGGCGATGGCCGGGAAGCGGTAGCCGTCGGTGCGCCGCCATTCGGGAACGGGCGGCTGCGGCACTGGCTTTGCAGCGCCGGATTGCGCGGGCGCAGCCCCCTTCTGCTGCGCGGCGGCGGGCATGGCCGCGGCAAGCACGAGGCCGCACATGAGCGCGGCAAGGCATCGGGCAGGGAAGGCGCAAGGAAACATCGGGCCGCCCGCACGAACAAGGTGTCCATGCCTGCGGCCCGATGCGGGTGTCGCTTGAGTCCTTCCCGCCGGCGTGGTGGCCGGCGAGCGGTGCAGCATCATGCCTCCATCGACTTCACGTGCTGGATGACCTCGCCGATGGCTTCCTGCGCGCTGCCGTAGAGCATGCGGCAGTTGTCCTTGTAGAACAGCGCGTTCTCGATGCCCGAGTAGCCGGCGCCCTTGCCGCGCTTGACCACGATGACGTTCTGCGCCATGTCGGCGTTGAGGATCGGCATGCCGTAGATCGGGCTCGACTTGTCGGTGCGCGCGACCGGGTTCACCACGTCGTTGGCGCCGATCACCAGCGCCACGTCGGCCTGGGCGAAGTCGTTGTTGATCTCCTCGAGGTCGAAGATCTTGTCGTAGGGCACCCCGGCCTCGGCGAGCAGCACGTTCATGTGGCCGGGCATGCGGCCCGCGACCGGATGGATCGCGAACACCACCTCGACGCCGCCCTCTTCGAGCAGCTGCGCCATCTCCCACACCTTGTGCTGGGCGCCGGCCACCGCCATGCCGTAACCCGGCACGATGATGACCTTCTGGCCATAGCGCATCAGCGCCGCCGCATCCATCGCCGAGAGCTCGCGCATCGTGCCCTCGACCGCCTCGCCGCCTTCGGCCGCCGCACCGGTGATGGGGGCGAAGATGATGTTCCGGATCGGGCGGTTCATCGCCTTGGCCATGAGCTGGGTGAGCAGCATGCCCGAGGCGCCGACCACGATGCCGGCCACGATCAGCGCGGGGTTGCCGATCACGAAGCCCTTGAAGCCCACCGCGAGGCCGGTGAAGGCGTTGAGCAGCGAGATCACCACCGGCATGTCGGCACCGCCGATCGGCATCACCAGCACCACGCCGAGCGCGAGCGCGAGGGCGAAGAACAGGAAGATCTCGCCGCCGCCCGGATTCGGCGCATAGGCCACGGTGAGGCCGATGCCGACGGTGATCATGGTCAGGAAGAAGTTGACGTTGTTCTGCCCCGGCAGCCGGATCGCCTTGTTCATCAGGCCCTGCAGCTTGGCGAAGGCCACGCACGAACCCGAGAACGCCACCGCGCCGATCACCGCGCCGAGCGCGAGCAGCGTGGAGGTGATCGCATCGTGCGGCACCCCGCGCACCAGCTCGATCGCCGCGATGCCGGCCGCGGCGCCGCCGCCCATGCCGTTGTAGATGGCCACCATCTGCGGCATGTCGGTCATCTTGACCACCTTGCCGCTGTACCAGGCGACGCCGCCGCCGAGCACGATCGCCACCACCATCAGGCCGATGTTATGCAGGTCGGGGATGAAGAAGGTGGCGACGGTGGCGCCGATCATCGCGTAGCCGGCCCACACCACACCCTTGCGCGCGGTGACCGGCGAGGCCATCGCCTTGAGGCCGAAGATGAACACGATGGCGGCGATAAAGTACGCCATGTTGACGAACCAGTTCGAGGTCATTGCTCACCCCCCTGCTTGCGGCCGCCGGCCTTGAACATGCCCAGCATGCGCTCGGTGACGATGTAGCCGCCGGCAGCGTTGGCCGCGCCGAGGAACACCGCGAAGAAGCCGATCAGCAGCTGCAGCGGGCTCTCCGGGTCGGCATGGCCGAGCGCCACCATGGCGCCGATCAGCACCACGCCGTGCACGAAGTTGGATCCCGACATCAGCGGGGTGTGCAGGATCACCGGCACGCGCGAGATCACCTCGTAACCGGTGAACGCGGCCAGCGCGAAGATGTACAACGCGGTAAAGCCATCCATGGGGCAATCCTCCTTACAGGCCGAGCACTTGCCTGACGCCGGCGTGGCGAACTTCGCCCGCGTGGGTCAGGCAGCTGCCGGACATGACCTCGTCTTCCCAGTCGAGCGCGAGCGCGCCGTCCTTGATGAAGGGCGAGATGAAGTTGAACAGGTTCTTGGCGATCATCTCCGACGCATGCACCGGCATGCGGCTGGCGATGTTGGTGGGGCCGATCACCAGCACGTCGTTGATCCACACCTTCTCGCCGGCGACCGTGCCTTCGACGTTGCCGCCGCTCTCGGCCGCCATGTCGACCAC
>JBEOKH010000495.1:0-22953 GCA_040275625.1 Thauera sp.
GTCGGGGTAGGGCGTGTAGGTGGCGCCCGAGCGGCTGAATTCGGCGTAGAGCTCGATGTTGCGGCCGACGTCGGTGACGAGGATGAAGGGCGGCCGGCCCTCGTCGGCGGGCAGGGCGCGGGCGTAGTGGTCGGCCTGGTTGTGGGCGCGCAGCATGGTTTTGTCCCAGCCCGAGCTGTCGAGCGCGCGGCCGGTCTGCTTGGCCTCGAGCACGAAGGCGCCGCGGCGGTAGAGGTCGATGAAGCCGTTGTTGGCGCTGCCGTCGGGCTGGCGCATGACCACCCGGCGCTCGAACACATAGGCGTTGTCGCGCGTGTCGTCACCCGCCGGGTCGGGGCGCGGCAGGCCGAGCAGCTCGCACAGCTCGGTGAGGAAGAGCTGGTAGTTGGCGCGCTCGCTGCCCCCGGCGCGCTGCCAGCGGGCGATGAAGGTGTCGAGGGCGGCGGCGGCGAGCGTGTCGGCGGTCTGGGTCGAGGTGGATGACGAGGTCACGGGGGGCGCATGCATTTGGGTTGGGACGCGGGGATTGTAGCGGGCGCGGCGGGGTCGGTACGGTGAGTCACGGATGGTGGCCGTCGCATACACGATCCGCTTGTCGCGCGACGTGGTGCGTGGCGGTTCGGAAGGCTCAGAAAAGTGATGGATCGACCTTCGCCACCGCGGGTGCCATGTCGGCCTGGCGCTCGCACTCGGCGGCGACCAGGGTGCGCAAGCGCTCGATGAGTTTCGGCGATACGCCGGCGGCCAGCGCATCCTCGCTGGCCTTTGGCAGGCCGTCGCGCACGCGCTGGGCCATGAGCGCAAGCTCGGTGCTCAACTGGCGGAAGGGCAGCGCGCAGGCGTGCGCGAAGTTGGCCCACTCGTAAGGCGACAGCGCTTGCGCATGAAAGGCGTCGCCGATGGCCATGGCGTAGGTGTCGAGGAGTTGCTCGCCAGCGAAGGCGAGTCCGCAGACGAGGTCGTAGGCCGGTGCGAGCGAGAGCCCTTCGCGCCCCAGGTAGAAGGAGAGGTTCTTCGCGTGCGCATCGGTGTTGCCGATCAGCACCTGGAAGAGGGTCCAGCGCAGCAGGGCAAGCCGCTCTGCTGCGGGCCGAGCGCAGTGCTCGAGGAGCGCGAAGAGCATCGGTAGCGACGCCCCTTCGCGCAGGTCGCGCACGCCGTGGGCGTCGCCGTAGGGGCGCTCGTACTTGAGCGCCGAGGACAGGCCCAGCGCCTGGCAGCCGTCGATGATGTGCCGGCGCGCAACGCGCCCTGCGCCAGGCTCACGGTCGAAGCGCGTGACGACCAGCACCGGCTCGGGAACGTGCACGAGCGCGACCTCGGCGACAGGAAGCTTTGCCCAATGGGCAAGCCGCATGCAGAAGTATTCGTTGCCGGTGAGCCCGGCAAGCTGCGCGGTGACCGGCTCGGGCTTGAGGATGTGGGTCGAGGCGAACTGCCCGCCCGCGACGAGCGCCCACTGACCGCCCTCTTCGAAGACGGCAATCTTGTCCTGAAAGCCTGCGATGGACAGCCGCACGCGGCCGTCCCAGACCGAGAAGGGGTGAAACGGACGCGCCCGGATGCGCTCCGAGAGCTCCGCGTGTGACAGCGCGCGGCGAGTCGCTGCGGCCGGCGTCACGTCCGTTCCGGGGAGGCGCAATTGCAGCGCCCCGGCGGTCTCCCCGCCCAGCGCCGCCAGCAGCCCCATCAGGTTGCCCTTCGACACCCTGTGCGTGCTTGCCGCATCATCGAGGGCCTGCCCCTCGGGCAGCAGATTTTCGAAGAACTGGCGCACCAAGGCGCTGTGGCGCTCCTCCGTCATCGCCTCGTCGACTTCGAGCGGCAAGGTCGGGCCGAGGGCGTAGCGCGCCTTGCGCGACAGCCACGCCGGGCTGTAGCGAAACGCATGGCGGTGCGTCTGCGCCGTGTAGCTCAGCGTGCCCGCGAGTTCTCCATTCATCAGCACGTCGAGCTTAATTACTCGCGCGCCTCGCGGATGCGCTGCACGATCGCGCCGGTCTCACCCGCCGGCGCGATGAAGAGGCTTACCCCAAGGGCCTTCGCCACCCGCAGGGCGATCCCCAGCCCGACGCTTGGCTTGCCTGCTTCCAGGTCGCCCAGGGTTTGTTTGGCGATACTTACCGCCAGTGCCGCTTCTTCGAGCGTCAGCCCGCTGGCGCTGTGCGTGAAGCACGCGCACGCTCCTGGGGAGCGCTTGGCGCGTAAACAGGGCGGTGTGCCCCCTCCCTTCCTGTAAGAAATGCCTTGCTCGTCCGACCAAGCTCGAAGCTTGCCGACCGCGTGATAATCGAGACAATTCATATGCCTGCCGATATTTGCGCCCGCTGGGCACTGGCCCTGTCTCTGATGTGCACCGTTACCGTGGGGCATTCCGCCACGGAGTGGGTTGGGCGGTTCCCAGCCGGCGCCGCAGGCCTGCCCGAACCCTGGCGCGTCCAGCAGCTCGACGAGCGCATCGCGCCCACGCAGTACGCGCTCAAGACCTGGGATGGCGTCGCCGCCATCGAGGCGGTCGCAGAGCGCAGCATGGCCTTGCTCGGGCGCCCCATCGACATCGACCTCGAGGCCACGCCTCACCTGTGCTGGCTGTGGCGCGTCGATGCGCCGCTGGCCACTGCCGACATGACGACGAAGGCGGGCGACGACTACGCGGCGCGGGTGTATGTGAGTTTCAAGGTGGCGCCCGAGGCGCTTGGTTTCGGCACCCGCGCCAAGCTGGCGCTGGCGCGCTCGATCTACGGCGACCAGGTGCCCGACGCCGCGCTCAACTACGTGTGGGACAACCGCCAGCCGGTCGGCACCCTCAGGCCCAACGCCTACACCGATCGCACGCGCATGCTCGTGCTGCGCTCGGGCGCGGGCGATGCGGGGGGCTGGGTGATGGAGCGGCGCGATGTGGCCGAAGACTTCAAGCGCGCCTTCGGGGCGCTGCCGGCGCGGCTCAGCGGGATTGCGCTGGCGTCGGACACGGACAACACCGGGGAAAGCGCGCGGGCAGGGTTTGCGGAGTTTCGCTTCGTGTCGCGGGACGAGACGTGTGTCGCGCCGGATGCGGGGCGGCAGGCAAGGTGAGGTTTCGCGTGGTGCGGCCACCCGCGACGAAATCGAGTCCCAGCTGCAATCCAGCGGAACCGCATCTGTTCGCGGCTGCCGCCGCTCCTACACGAAGCCGAGGGCGCACCGGTTTTCCGTAGGAGCGGCGGCAGCCGCGAACCAGTGCAGCGACATGCGATGGAACTGCGGTTCTCGCGCAAGGAAACGCCTGTCACCCCCAGCCGGTGGGCACGCGGCGGCCGCGGTGTCCGGTTGCGCCGGCTTGAGCAGCGTCGGCCGGTGAAGTCGAAACCGGCTGAGATCTTTGTAAGAACTGCTTCCCCAACCCGACCAAGCCTTTGCGAGGCGCCGCACTGTCGCCGCCTCGCAGATCGAATACAAGAAATCACCTCTGGAGGAGTCCGCCATGAAACGCCACACCCATCATCGAACCACCCAGGCCTTGCTGTCGGCCGGCCTCGTCAGCGCCATGCTCGGCTTGCCGCTGGCGGCCGTCGCACAGGCGAACCCGTGCGCCGCCGGAACACGCTCATCGCGCGCCGCAAACCCGTGCGGGGCGCGCAATCCTTGCTCGGCGAAGGCGCCATGTGGCGCGAAGAACCCTTGCGCGGCGAAGAACCCGTGTGCGGCGAAGAATCCATGCGCCGCCAAGGCCGTCCAGCGCCCCGCGGGCTACAAGCCCTACCAGGGTGATCGTGCCGAGCTGGTTGCGGCAGGCAAGGCGCTGTTCTCGGACACGAGTCTGTCGACCAACAACCTGTCGTGCGCGAGCTGCCACACCGGCTATGGCGCCTACAAGGAGAGCTTCGCCCAGCCCTATCCGCACGCGGTGGATATGGCGACCGACCTGCATGGGATGAAGACGGTGCATCTCGATGAGATGGTCCAGCTTTGCATGGTCACACCGATGGCGGGCAAGCCGCTCGACTGGAAATCGAAGGAGCTGGCGGCGCTGGTGGCCTACGTCGAGGGCGAGCAGAAGGGATTCAAGGCGCACCTGGCAAAGGCGCCGTGCGCGGCAAAAAATCCTTGTGCGGCCAAGAACCCGTGCGCAGCGAGAAACCCCTGCGCTGCAAGGAACCCCTGCGCTGCCAAGAACCCCTGCGCTGCGAAGTGACGATGGCCGCGGCCCCTGCCATAGCGGCGGGCACACTCAAGGCCGGTTCGGCGTCGGGCACGGGCGCCTTGCCGGCACTGGAGGGCTTTCTCCCCGCGCTGGATGCGCTCGATCACGCCACCCAGCTCGCCCTGTTCGAGGCGGGGGTGGAGGTGCTCGAGTGCCGGCGCGTGCTCATCAGGGGCGGGCTGAACGTGGTCGGGGAGATCCTGCGCGGTCAGGATGCCTTCGTCGAAATGGCGCACTATCCGCCAGACGACGTGTTCGATGCCGACAGCCACGCGCAGTATTACTACCATGCGCATCGTGGCGCGGCCGAGCATGGGCACTTCCACACCTTCCTGCGCGCGGGCGGGATGCCCGATGGCGTGGCGCCGGCGCAGGCGGTACAGGCGAGCGAGCCCTGGCCCGAGGGCGACGAGGCGATCAGCCACCTCATCGCCGTCTCGATGGATGCCTGGGGCGAGCCGATCGGGCTGTTCGCCTGCAACCGCTGGGTGAGCGGCGAAACCTGGTACGCGGCCGAGGACGTGATCCGCATGCTGGACCGCTTCGAGATCGACCACGCCTGGCCTTCGTGGCCGGCGAACCGCTGGCTGGGGGCGATGCTGCGGCTGTACCGGCCCTGGATCGAGGGGCTGTTGCGGCATCGCGATGCGGTGGTGAGTGCTTGGCTGCACGCGCACCCGGGGACGGATGTATTCGAGGATCGCGCCCTCGAGACCACCGGCTATCTGCCGGTTTCGGTGCCGGCGCTGATGACGGCACTGGAGGCCGCTCTCGGCGGTGTGCGGCTTGACTGGCAGGGGACACCCGAAAGGAGCGACGAATGACCAACGCCAGCGCACAGGCCGCGAGCCCGCCGTGGGACGACGCGTCGATCACCGCGATCCGGCGCGACATGCTGCGCTTTGCCCGCATGCAGCTGCGCGACAGCGGCGCAGCCGAGGACATGGTGCAGGAAGCGCTGATGGCGGCAATCACCAGCGCGAAGAGCTTCGCCGGGCGGTCGGCCTTCAAGACCTGGATGTTCGCGATCCTGCGCAACAAGATCGTTGACCACATCCGCGCCTCGGCGCGTGAGATCTGCGGTTCGGATCTTGTCGGATCCTCGGATATGGACGCCGGGCTGGAGGAGTTCGACGTGCTGTTCAAGCTGAGGGGGCACTGGAACCCCGACGATCGCCCCGCGACCTGGTCCGACCCGCAAGCCTCGTTCGAGCAGGACGCCTTCTGGACGGTGTTCGACCTCTGCATGAACAACCTGCCCGACCACATCGCCCGCGTCTACACGATGCGCGAGCTCCTCGAACTCGAGACCGCCGAGATCTGCGCGGAGCTGGGCATCACCCCCAACAACTGCTTCGTGATCCTGCACCGCGCGCGGCTCGGGCTGCGCGTGTGTCTCGAGAATCGCTGGTTCCAGGGAGAAGCCCGATGAAGATGATGAACTGCAAGGACGCCACCCGGCTCATGTCCGAGCGTTACGAGCGCACCCTCAGCCTGCGCGAGCGGCTGTCGCTGAAGGTGCATACGGCGATGTGCAAGGGCTGCTCGAACTACGGCCAGCATCTGGATGTGCTGCGCCAGGCCACCGCGCGCTTGCGCGAAGGCAATACGGGTGGCGAACGTTGAGCGGATGGCTCGCGAAGGGAGACCCGCCATGGGGCTCGTCCTCGATCACCTGGGAAACTGGCTTGGGCGCACGCTCAGCCGCCCGGTGCATGTCCACGGCAGCGCGCAGCCGACGCCGCCCGACGTTCTGCTGGCCAGCCTGCGCCCCGGGGACGTCTTGCTCGCCGAAGGTCACTCGCGCATCAGCACGGCGATCAAGTACCTCACCCAGTCGAGCTGGTCGCACGCGGCGCTGTTCGTGGGTGATGTGCTCGCCGGGCGCGCGCCTGCGGGGCACTGCTTCATCGAGGCCGACATCGTCGATGGCGTGCGCAGCGTCGGCGTGGCCGAGTTCGACGGGATGCTCACCCGCATCTGCCGCCCTAGCGGGCTGACCGATGCCGACTGCGACCGGGTGGTGGCGTTTGCCGTCGAGCGCATCGGCCTGCAGTACGACCTGCGCAACGTGCTCGACCTGGCGCGCTACCTGTTTCCGACCCCGCCGGTGCCGCAGCGCTTCCGGCGGCGGATGATCGCGCTCGGCAGCGGCGACCCCACGCGTGCGATCTGCTCGACCCTGATTGCGCAGGCCTTCCAGTCGGTTCAGTACCCGATCCTGCCGGTCGTCTCGAGGCAGTCGGCGGGCGACCCGCAGTGTCCGGGCTGCATGAACGAGATCCTGCACGTGCGCCATCACAGCCTGTTCACCCCGCGCGACTTCGATGTGTCACCGTATTTCGAGATCGTGAAGCCGAGTCTGGCAAGCGGGTTCGATTACCGCCGACTCCGTTGGGACGAGGCGGCGGGCGGCGCAAGCTGAATCCTGTGGCGCTGTGCCGCGCTGCGGCTTAGCGCAGCAGCAGCGTCGGAATCGTCGCCGCGCGCAGCAGGTCGGTGGTCTTGCTGCCGAAGATCAATGCGCGCAGCGGCGAATGTGCGTAGGCGCCCATCAGCAGCATGTCGATGTCGTGCGCCTCGACCTCGTGGGCGATCACCGTTTCCGGGTCGCCGGGCAGGTGGTCGGCGACCACCTCGAAACCCGTGGCGCTCAGCGTGTCCTGGGCCCAGGCGAGCTGCTTCGGCCCGTCCTTGTTTTCCTTGCCGGCCATCACGATGTGGATCGGCAGGCCCTTGAACAGCGGGCTGTTGGCGATCATGTCCACGCCCTTGCGGGTGACCGCGCTGCCGTCGTACGCAAGCAGCACGCGCGCTGGCTCCTTGAAGCCTTTGGTCACGGTGAGGATGGGCTTGTGCACCGCGCGCACCACGCGCTCGACGTTGCCGCCCAGCATGTTGGAACGGCCCGGCAGCGCGGTCTCGGCCGAGGCGCCGCGACGGCCGAGGACGAAGAGGCGCACGCCGTCCTCCTGCTCGGTCAGGGTGTCGTCGAGCGCACCATGGCGCTGGCGCATGTCGGCCGAGGGCGCGCCTGCGGCCAGCGCGCGCTCGCGCAGGCGGTTGAGGAAGAGGCGGCCCTGTTCGCGCTCGGCGCGCGCGACGGCGGCGTCCTTGTCGCTGAGGTCGTGGAGCAGATTTTCCTGGGCGTTGAAGCCGATCGCCCCGCTGTGGTCCTCGCCCGAGCCCCGCTCGAGGTGGCGGTCAATCACGTGCAGCAGCTCGAGCGGGGCATCCATGCGGCGCGCGGCCCAGGCGGCGTAGTCGGCGACGGTGTCGGCGAAATGGGACTGGTCCACGCAGGCCAGCACTTTGCGGTCTTGCTTGTTCATGCGGCTTCTCCTCAGTGGCCCATCAGCAGGTCGTCGGCGCCGTCCTTGTCATGCACGGCGAACTTGTCGACCATCGTCGCGCTGGCCTTGTTGAGGCCGACGACCTCCACATCCGTGCCTTCGCGGCGGAACTTGACCACCACCTTGTCGAGCGCGCTCACCGCGGTGATGTCCCAGAAGTGGGCGCGCGAGACGTCGATGACCACCTTGTCGATCACCTCCTTGAAGTCGAAGCCGGCGACGAAGGCGTCGGCCGAGGCGAAGAAGACCTGTCCGCTGATCGTGTAGCGGCGCTGGCGGCCTTCGTCCTCCGCGGCGGAGCGGATTTGCAGGATACGGCCGACCTTGTGCGCGAAGAAGAAGCCCGAGGCCAGCACGCCGACCAGCACGCCCTGCGCCAGGTCGTGGGTGGCGACGGTGACGGCGACCGTGGCGATCATCACGATGCTCGAGCTCGGCGGGTTCTCGCGCAGCTTGCGGATCGAGTTCCAGTCGAAGGTGCCGATCGACACCATGATCATCACCGCCACCAGCGCCGCCATCGGGATCTGCGCCACCCAGTCGCCCACCAGCATCAGCAGCGCGAGCAGGAAGAGGCCTGCCGACAGCGTCGACAGCCGGCCGCGGCCGCCGGATTTCACGTTGATCACCGACTGCCCGATCATCGCGCAGCCCGCCATGCCGCCGATGAAGCCGCTGGCGATGTTGGCCACGCCCTGGCCGACGCACTCGCGGTTCTTGTCGCTGGGGGTGTCGGTGAGGTCGTCGACGATGGTCGCGGTCATCAGCGACTCGAGCAGGCCCACCACCATCAGCGTCAGCGCGTAGGGGAAGATGATCGCCAGCGTCTCGAGGTCGAGCGGCACGTCGGGGAGCAGGAACACCGGCAGGCTGTCGGGCAGTTCGCCCATGTCGCCGACGCTGCGGATGTCGAGGTCGAGCACGATGGCCACCGCGGTGAGCACCACGATGGTGACCAGCGGCGAGGGGATGGCCTTGGTGACGTAGGGGAAGAGGTAAATGATCCCGAGGCCCGCGGCGGTCATCGCGTACACGTGCCAGGTCACGTTGGTGAGTTCGGGCAGCTGCGCCATGAAGATCAGGATGGCGAGCGCGTTGACGAAGCCGGTGACCACCGAGCGCGACACGAAGCGCATCAGCCGCCCGAGCCGGATGCAGCCGGCGACGATCTGCAGCACGCCGGTGAGGAGGGTGGCGGCGAGCAGGTATTCGAGGCCGTACTCCTTGACCAGCGTCATCATCACCAGCGCCATCGCGCCGGTGGCGGCCGAGATCATGCCCGGGCGGCCGCCGGTGAAGGCGATGACCACCGCGATGCAGAAGGAGGCGTAGAGGCCGACCTTGGGATCGACGCCGGCGATGATCGAGAACGCGATCGCCTCGGGAATCAGCGCCAGCGCGACCACCAAGCCGGCGAGCAGGTCGTTGCGGACGTTGGCGAGCCAGTCCTGGTGGAAGGAATTCATTTGTCGTTATGGGTCCAGCAAGGTTGCGCGCGCCTCGGGGCGGGGACGCGATGAAGTCACGTGAGGCAGGTGTGCAATGAAGAGCGCAGCCCCCGAGGGGCTTCGCGACGCCCGAACGCGCGCATCGCGGCAGATGCGCAGGTGGCGCCTTGTCATGGCGCGGGGTGTCCGGGCAGGGACGGATCAAGCGAACGCGTTGCGGCAAGCCTCGCGCGAGCGGGAAGGGGGTGAGCAGCTCGCAGGCTGGGGCAAGGCTTACATGGGTCGCGTGTCGGTGAGTTGGGGGGCGTTGCGTATTCGTAGCTCGATTGGAGGGTAGACACACGTCGCGCAAAGAGGCTGAAGATTAGCTGAATTGCTGCGATGCAACAAGAAGTGGGAACCTGGAAGTGGGAGGTCAGCGGCTCTTTGGAGTTGATCGCGAAGACTGTCCCTCAGCACGTTTTCGTCTTGATGGAAGTTGCCATGAGATATGCTGATGGCAATTTGATCGGCTCTTGATTAAGTGTAACCATTACACTATCCTGGCGATGACCAACTACGAGATCGTGGGCGACTGGCGAATCCGGATCAACGGCATGGAGCATGGGGTTCCTCACGTCCATGTGATCTTTCGCGATGGAAGCCGTGTGTCGGTTGCGATCGAGACTGGCGAAGTGCTGGCGGGCGGGGTGCAGCCCTTGAAGCGGCTTGCTGCTGCGCTGGCGGACATTCGCGCCAACAAGGTGAAGTACCTGGACGAATATCGGAGGCTCAATCCATGAAGACGCCCCCCCGTATCGAAACAGCCCGTGTGACGGGCGATCTGAAGCTCGAAATCGGCTGGAGTACGGGCGAAACCTTGCCGATCGACCTGGCCGACCTCACCCAGCCGCCCTTCGATGCGCTACGCAACCCGAGCTTTTTCGCACGCATGACGCGTGATGAGTGGGGGCATGGCCTGGATTGGCCGGACGGGCTGGGGCTGGGGGGCGACCGGCTCTATGAGCTGTCCCGCCAGCAGGCCGGCCTGCCGACGGCCAGCGAGTTCAACGACTGGATGCAGCGCAATGGCCTGTCGCTTGCGAGCGCGGCGGAATCGCTCGGCATGACCCGCCGGATGATCGCGCATTACCGCACCGGAAGCAGGCCGATCCCGAAGGTCGTCGGGCTGGCCTGCCTCGGGTGGGAGTCACGCAAGCGGCGGCGGGCGGCCTGACTGCGGCTTGCGCGCTGGGGCACGTGGGTCAGGCGACTGCCGCACTGCCGCCCACATCCTCCAGAAACGCCGCATCCGCGCGCACGAAGCCGAGCAGCAGGGCCGCCAGCGCCGGGTAGACGCCGAAGCGCGGGCGGGCCTGCTGGCAGCGCTCGACGAAACGCGGCAGCCAGTCGAGCAAGGCGGTGCGCAGGAAGTCCGCCTGGGTCGCGGCTGCGGTGGGGATGTCTTCCACGCTCGACGCCGCCCCGGCCAGCTCCGCCATCAGCGCCAGCGGCACGGCGAGGTGGTCGGCAGGTTCGCGGAAGTCGGCCTGGAGCGCGAACTCGCGTGCGGCGAGGAAGTCGCGCATGCGCGCCTCGGCGGCGCCATAGAGCGGCGAGGCGCCGTCCTTGCCTTCGTAGGCCGAGGCGTAGGGCAGGGCGCTGGTCTTGCCGTCGAGCAGGAAGAGGTGGGCGAAGTCGGCGGCCAGCTCCAGGCGCGGGAGCTGCTCGGCACGCAGGGCAGCGATGGCGGCGTCAAGGCGCTGAACTTCGGCGCCGAGACCGAGCTCGGCCAGCCCCGCGAAGGGGGCGAAGCCCCCGTCCGTGAAGTGGCTGCGGAACATCTCCTCGGAGACCTCCTGCGCGTACAGCCGGGCGAACCAGCCGTACAGCCCGGCGCGCTGCGCGCTCGCGAACCGCCATTCCGCGGGCGAGAGGGGCGGGGGTGTTCCTGCCTGCGATCGCGCGTCCATCACGCCTTCACCTCCCGGCCTTCCGGATCGACCTCGATCGGGCCGCCGAAGGACGTCACCGCCGGCGCGGTGCCGACGAACTTCTCGATCTGCACCAGGCAGGTGTTGGCGCTGGTGGCTTGCGCCAGGCTGGAGGTGCCGATGTCGAGCGTCAGCGTGTTGGGGTCGCCGTAGGTGTCGAGCGCGCCGATCTCCGGGCCGGTCGGCCCGTACCAGGCGCCTTCCTGGATGCGCACCACGCCGCGCGGGAAGTTGTCCGACACGTGCGCGCCGGCGAGCAGCTGGCCGCGGTCGTTGAACACCCGCACCAGGTCACCGTGCTGGATGCCACGTGCGGCGGCGTCCTCGGGACCGAGGAACACCGGCTCGCGGCCGGCGATGGCGTAGGTCTCGCGCAGCGGTTCGGATTCGCACAGCTGCGAGTGCAGGCGCTTGTCAGGGTGCACCGACTGCAGCCACAGCGGGAAGCGGTCGGAGCCGGGGCCGCCGTGCGAGCGCTCGGTCTTTTCCATCCACACCGGGTGGCCCTTGCAGTCGGCGTAGCCGTAGCGGTCGATCTTGCGGCTGAAGATCTCGATGAAGCCCGACGGCGTGCCGAGCGCGTTGACCTCGGCGTCGTCGCGGAAGTCGGCGTGGCGCACCCAGGGCTTGCCTTCGGGGAACAGCACGTAGCCCTTCTGCCAGAACTCGGCGAACGGCGGCATGGCGATGTCCTTGAGGCCGTTCTCCTTGCGGCAGTCCTCGTAGATCTTCTCGACCCACTGCATCTCGTCCATGCCGCGGGTGTATTCGGCGTCGCGGTTAAAGCGCCGGGTGAGGCCGCGGAAGATCTCGAAGTCGGGACGCGAGTGGAACAGCGGGTCGATGAGCTTCTGCATCGCGATGACGCCGCGGTTGCTGTACGAGCCGTAGCCGTCGAGGTCGTTGCGCTCGAAGGGCGTGCACGCTGGCAGCACGATGTCGGCGAAGCGGCAGGTGGCGGTCCAGTTGTAGTCGATGGCGACCACGGTCTCGAGCTTTTGCCAGGCTTCCTTCATGCGGTTGCGCTGGGGCTGGCGGTGCCACTGGTTGCAGCCGCTGAAGATCGCCATCTTGTAGGGCGGCAGCTTGACCTTGCCGCCGTTGAAGTCGATCTCCTTGCCCGGCTCGAGCAGGGCGTCGATGACGCGCGCGATCGGCACCACGGCGCTGTAGCCCTTGAAGTCGGTGTTGTCGTGCCTGGGCTTGCGGCCGGGGTCGAGGTTGAGCGGGAAGGCGCCGGGCATGGCCGCGCCCGACGAGGACACGCCCACCGAGCTGTAGTGGTGCGCGTAGCTGATGCCGCCGCCGGGCAGGCCGATCTGGCCGAGCATGGCGGCGAGTACGGCGCCCATCCAGTAGGGCTGTTCGCCGTGCTGCTGGCGCTGCACCGCCCAGCCGAAGATGAGCTGGGTGCGGTGCCTGGCCATCAGGCGTGCGAGTTCGCGGATGCGCTCGGCCGGCACGCCGCAGATCTGCTCGGCCCACTCGGGCGTTTTCTCGACCTGGTCTTCGATCTTGCCTTCGAGGTAGGGCAGGAAGCGGTCGAACCCCAGCGTGTAGGTGTCGAGGAATTTCTGGTCGTGCAGGCCTTCCTTCACCAGCGTGTGCGCGATGGCGAGCATCAGCGGCACGTCGGTCATCGGGTTGATGTACTGGTGCTCGGCGCCGCCGAGGTAGTTCAGCGTCTTGCTCCTGACCGGGTCGATGCAGATCACCTGGATCGACTTGTCGGCGACCTTGGCCTTGAGCTGTTCGAAGTAGGCGTAGGACTCGTGGGTCTCGGTGTTCCAGCCCACCTGCAGGTTCTTGACCGGGTCGTTGGCCCAGAACACGACCAGCTTGCTCTCCTTGAGGATCACGTCCCAGGAGGTGCCTTGCGAATACACCTCGGTCGAGCCGAGCACGTAGGGCAGGATCATCTGCCCGGCGCCGGTCGAGTAGTCGCCGATGGTGCCGACGCTGCGGCCGTGCATGCCGACGCCGCGCACCATGTGGTTGCCGCAGCTATGCACCTGGCCGACCGAGCGCCAGCCCACGCCGCCGGTGTGCAGCGCCCACGGGCCGTAGTCCTTCTGCACGCGCTCGAGTTCTTCGTAGAACAGGTCGAGCGCTTCGTCCCAGCTCACGCGCACGAAGCGGTTGTCGCCGCGCTGGCTGGTGTCGCTCAGGTGGCGCTTGCGGTACCAGTCCAGGCGCACCATCGGGTAGCGCACGCGCGACGGGCTGTAGATCAGGCCGAGCAGGCCCTTGATCATCTCCGTCGGGTGCTTGTCGTGCTCGAAGGGGCGGATATCGACCACGCGGTCGCCGACCACCTTGGCGCGGATGGCGCCGAAGTGCGAGCCGGAGATCTTCCAGGTGGTGATGTCGTCGCTGACCGCGGCAGTCTCGCCGGCTGCCAGGGCGGACCGGCTGGTGAGCAGGCCGGGCGCGACCAGCGCGCTGCCCGACATTGCCGCCATGGCCTTGAGGAAACCTCGCCGAGAGTAGTTCATGGTGTTCAACTCCTGATCAGGGACGCGCGGTCTGCAGGGCGGAATCGGGCGAGCCGGCGCCGTGCGACGTGCTGAAATCGGACGAATGGGTCTGGAGGTACTTGAGCACCACGCGGGCGGTGTCGTCGTCCATGCTGGTGAAGCCGACCATGCCGCCGAAGAGGCCGGGCCAGGTGTTGGCGTCGAAGTGCGCTTCCTCGGGCTGGCGGTGGCACACGCTGCAGCTGCTGCTGTAGCTGGCGCGGGCGATCGACCATACCGGCTCGACGCTGTCGAGCACGCTGCCCTTGCGCATCCAGGCGGTGGCGCTCACTTGCTGCCATTCGAGGCCGGTCATCGGGTCTTCCTTGGTGTCGAGCACCTTCACGAAGCTCATGTCCTGGGCGATGTCCTTGTCGAAGGTGGCGCTGGTGATGTTGAGGCCGAAGTGGCTGTACCAGACGCGGCCATAGCCCTTGTTCTTGCGCCACAGCGCGAACTCCACGCGCTGCGCGTCGCCCTTGGTCTCGAGCACCTTCACCTGGGTGGCGACCTCGACCGAGCCGATGCGCTTGGTCAGGCCTTCGTCGGCGAACAGCTCCTGCGGCACCACCAGGAAGTAGTCCTTGCCCGTATCCACGCTCTGGCCGGAGGCGGACGACACCAGGGTGTCGAAGGCCGGGTTGCGTGCGCCCTTCATCTCGGGCAACTGATGCGCGACGCCCTTGTGGCAGTCGACGCAGCTCTGGTTGCGCTCGGCGGCCTTGCGCATCGCCACCTGCGAGGCGGGGCGCATCTTGTCGAAGTCCATGTCCTTGTAGTCATGGCAGGCGCGGCATTCCTTTGAGCCGTTGGCGGAGAAGCGCTTCCATTCGCGCTGCGCCAGCACCAGGCGGTGCTCCTTGAACTTCTCGCGGGTGTCGATGGTGCCGATGAGCTGGCCCAGCACCTCGCGGCTCGCCTGCATCTTGCGCGCCACCTTGTCGGTGAAGTCGTGCGGCACGTGGCAGTCGGGGCAGCGCGCGCGAACGCCGCTGCGGTTGTTCCAGTGCACCGTCTTCTGCAGCTCGGGCAGCAGGTTGTCGTGCATGGTGTGGCAGCTCAGGCAGAACGCCTCCTTGTTGGTGGCGTCCATGGCGGTGTTGAAGCCTTGCCAGGCGAGCACGCCAGCGATGAAGCCGCCGGTGACCAGCACGCCGAGGCCGATGCGTACCGATGGCTTGAGGAAGAGGTCCTTGAGGGACCGAAGTAGATTTTTCATGATGTTGCTCCTGCGTGTTGTCCTGTCGTTCCTTTGTCCGATTTCCGGGCCGGCGGCGCTGCCGCGTGGCCGGGTGCCCTGCGTGGAGGAATCAGGACGGGGGGCCGAAGAACAGGATCTGCAGGAACCACACCACGAATCCGTAGCTTGCGATCGCCAGCACCATGGTGACCGGCAGGCCGACGAAGGCGAGGAGCAGGAACTTGTGCCACTCGCGCCTGGGGCCGGAGGACTCTGCTCCGGCGGGGGCAGGATGCCCGCTTGCTTGACTATTCACGTCTCGGTCTCCCGTATTCATGCGTTCACCGAACAGGAGCCGCCAATGAGTGCGGGAGCGTTCGGTACAAAACCACATCCCGATCATAGGCATCGGGTGTTAATACGGAGAGGAGATTTGTGAATGAAGCGGGCGCGCGTGTTAATGGCATTAACACGCGCCGGGCGGCAGCGCGCGACCCGCCGCATGGAACGTCACGTAGGGGCGGCGCGGGGCGGCGGCCCGGGATGCCGGGTCAGGCTTTCTTGACGAACTCGGACTTGAGCTGCATCGGGCCGAAGCCGTCGATCTTGCAGTCGATGTCGTGATCGCCGTCGATCAGGCGGATGTTCTTGACCTTGGTGCCGACCTTCACTACCGAGGATGAGCCCTTGACCTTGAGGTCCTTGATCACGGTCACCGAGTCACCGTCCTGCAGCAGGTTGCCGTTGGCGTCCTTCCACACGCGTGCGGACTCGGTGGTGGCTTCGGGGCTGGCGCTCCATTCATGCGCGCATTCGGGGCAGACGAGCAGGGCACCGTCTTCGTAGGTGTAGGCGGAGCCGCATTTGGGGCAGGGGGGCAGGGTCGTCATCGGGTCTGTGGGGTCGAATCGAAAGGTGTGCGGCCGCCTGGCGGTTCAGGCGCCCTGAGGGGCAGGCGTTCGCCGTCCGCGCGCCGCGGGTTTGCGGGCGCGGTCGGCGCACGCGCGGGCCGGATCATACCAACCCGTCGACTGGCCCGCCTTCGCGGGTGAGGAAAACCGGCGCGAAGCCGCCGCCCGGGGTGCGGAAATTGGTCGTCTGGCCCCTGTAGAGGCGGGCAGCGACGAGCTGGATCTGCCCGCCGTAGGCATAGGCCCGGATGTCGAGCTTGAGGTCGCTCGGCTGGCCGTCGACGCTGATCCGGCGCGCCGAGGGGCGCGCGATGCGCTGGGCGACGTAGCCGCCGCCGACGATGTCCGCCCACACCCGCCGGGTGAGCTTGTCGCCGCGGTAGGTGGCGCGGCTGCCGAAGCCCGCGGCGGGCTTGAAGAACAGCGCGCGGCGCTCGGCCCACAAGGTTTCGGCGTTCCCGGGCCCGACCTCGACCGTGCGCGGCACGCCGGCGACCAGACGGCCGATGAGTGGCTGCGGCGCGCCGAGGGCGGCGAGGTGCTGCGGGTCGCCCAGCACGGCCAGGTCGCGCTTGTCGGCGAACAGCGCGTGCGCGTGCGGGTGAGGCGTCAGCACCACTGCGCCTGCCTCGTAGGCCGCACGCAGGGGGGCGAGCGCCGGCGCCTGCAGGTAAAAGTCGGTGAGGCGGTTGTACACCAGGTCGATCGGTGTGCCGCCATGGCGCAGCCGGCCGTCGGTGAAGACCAGCGCGGCAGGGTCGCAGATCACCGCGTCGATGCCGGCGCTGCGGAAAAGATGGCCGAACAGCAGGAATTCCGGATGCAGGTATTGCGCGTCGGGCGCCTCGTCGACGATGGCGACGCGCTGCGGGCGGCCGTCGCGTCCCTGCAGTGCCCATTCGTTCAGGAAGCTGTCGAGCCAGCCGCGGTCGAGCGTGTCGAGCGCGGCGGTGGGCTGCAGGTGCGGCACGATCTGCGCGCAGCAGGCCTGTTGGGCACGCGCCAGCGCGCGGTTGAGCATCGCGCCCCCGGCGTTGGTGTTGATCTCGATGAGCTGCGGGCTGCCATCGCCGGGGCTGCCGGGGTGGCCAGGCGGACCGAGGTGAAAGTCGAAGCCCATGAACACGCCCTTCGGGCCAGGATCGCGCGCGGCGATGGCCGGCGCGCGCGCGAGGGCCTGGGCCTGGTACGAGGGGAGCGCGACCACCGCTTCGACCGCCGCGATGACGTCGGCCATCGCCTGCAGGGTCGCAGGGGCCATGAACACTGCGGTGGCCGAGAACAGGTGCGGGCGGCTGTGCTCGATCCGGGCCGCCAGCCCGAGCAACGCCGGTTCGGCCTCGAGCTGCTGGCGCAGACGCGTCGGGTCGAGGCTGCGGCAGTCGCAGCCGGTATTGAGCGCGTCGGCGAGGTCGCTTGCATCCATGGGGCGGGGGCGTGCTGTCATCGAGTGGAAGGAAACGCCCGCTATGCTACGCCGCCTGCTCGCGCAAAAGGTTCGCGGCTTCCGCCGCGCCTGCACGGTGCGGCGGCAAGGGTTCGCGGCTGCCGCCGCTCCTGCATGGTGCGGTAGGGCGATGGCTGCGTTGAACGTGCGGGTTGCCGTAGGAGCGGCGGAAGCCGCGAGCTTTTACGGTTCGGCTGGCACGCGGGTCGATGAGCGAGGGTTCGCGGCTGCCGCCGCTCCTGCATCGTGTGGCAGCGCGGGAATGGGGTGAGCGCTTGCCTGCGGGGTTGCGACTCGCTTACTCTTGCGTACGTTTCAACACTACTAAAAATATTGCTTCGTTGGAGAGTGACATGAAAGTTGGCATCAACGGCATGGGTCGCATTGGTCGTCTTGCGCTGCGCGCGGCGATGGGTGCGGCGGAGCGGCAAGCGGACGACCCGCGTGCGGGCAATCGCCTGGAGGTGGTGCACCTCAACGAACTGAAGGGCGGCGCCGCGGCGACCGCGCACCTGCTCGCCTTCGACAGCGTGCAGGGCAAATGGCGCGCCGACATCCGCGTCGAGGGCGAGGACACGATCCGCATCGACGACCGCAAGCTGTCGTTCTCGTCGCACGCCAGCGCGGCGGAGATCCCCTGGGGCGATCTGGGCGTGGATGTGGTGCTGGAATGTACCGGCAAGTTCCTGACCCCCGAGACCCTGCAGGGCCATCTCGACCGCGGCGCCACGCGCGTGATCGTCGCCGCGCCGGTCAAGACCGGCGGTGTGCTCAACATGGTGGTCGGCATCAACCACGAGGCCTACGACCCGGCGCGCGACCACATCGTCACCGCGGCATCGTGCACGACGAACTGCCTGGCGCCGGTGGTCAAGGTGGTGCACGAGAACCTCGGCATCCGCCACGGCCAGATCACCACCATCCATGACCCCACCAACACCAACCTGGTGGTGGACGCCCCGCACAAGGACCTGCGCCGCGCGCGCAGCTCGCTGATGAGCCTGGCGCCGACCACCACCGGCAGCGCCACCGCGATCGCGCTCATCTACCCCGAACTCAAGGGCAAGCTAAACGGCCACGCGGTGCGCGCGCCGGTGCTGAACGCCTCGCTGACCGACTGCGTGTTCGAGCTGCAGCGCGCGACCACGGCAGAAGAGGTCAACGCGCTGTTCAAGGCCGCGGCAGAAGGCCCGCTCGCCGGCATCCTCGGCTACGAGGAGCGCCCGCTGGTGAGCGTCGATTACGCCCGCGACACGCGCAGTTCGATCATCGATGCGCTGTCGACCATGGTCACCGACGGCACGCTGCTCAAGGTGTACGCCTGGTACGACAACGAGATGGGCTACGCCTGCCGCATGGTCGATCTGGCCTGCCACATGGAAAGCGTCGGCATCGGAAGATGAACGAGTCGCCACGCTCCTCCTCGCCACCACCTGCGCAGTCCGCGGTGGCCGCCAGTGCAGGTGCGCGCCACGCCGCGCGCAACTACGCCATCGTCACCGCCGCCTACTGGGGCTTCACGCTCACCGACGGCGCGTTGCGCATGCTGGTGCTGCTGCACTTCTACCGGCTCGGCTACTCGCCGTTCACGCTCGCCTTCCTGTTCCTGCTCTACGAGGCGGCGGGCGTGCTGGCGAATCTGGTCGGCGGCTGGCTGGCGACGCATTACGGCATTGCGCGCATGCTCACCATGGGTCTGATGACGCAGATCGTGGGCTTCGTGCTGCTGTCGCTGCTCGACCCTGGATGGACGGCGGCGATGGCGGTGGCCTGGGTGGTGGTGGCGCAGGGCGTGTGCGGCGTGGCCAAGGACCTGACCAAGACCGCGAGCAAGTCGGCGATCAAGATCACTCAAGCCGAGGCGAAGGCCGAGGGCGCGGGGCAGCTCTTCAAGTGGGTGGCCTGGTTTACCGGCAGCAAGAACGCGATGAAGGGCATCGGCTTCTTCCTCGGCGGCGTGCTGCTGGAGACGCTCGGCTTTCGCGGTGCGCTGTGGGCGATGGCGGGCTTGCTGGCGCTGGTGCTGGTAGGCGTGGTCGCCTCGCTGCCGCCGATGATGGGCAGGAAGAAGGCCTCGAAGTCGGTGCGCGAGCTGTTCGCCAAGAACCGGGGCGTCAACGTGCTGGCGGCGGCGCGCGTGGTGTTGTTCGGCGCACGCGATGTGTGGTTCGTCGTCGGCGTGCCGGTGTTTCTGTATTCGGCGGGGTGGACCTTCACCATGGTCGGCACCTTCCTCGCCGTGTGGACCATCGGTTATGGCCTGGTGCAGGCGCTGGCGCCGCACATCGTGCGCCGCAGCACCGACGGCCTGAGTCGCGAGGTGCCGGCCGCGCGCCTGTGGTCGGCGCTGCTGGCGGTGGTGCCGGTGCTGCTCGCAGTGGCGGTGGCGATACAAGTGCCGGTGCTGGAGTGGGTGGTGGTCGCCGGCTTGGGCGTGTTCGGCTTTGCGTTCGCGGTCAACTCGTCGGTGCATTCCTACCTGGTGCTGGCCTATGCCGGCTCGGAGAAGGCGGCCGAGGATGTGGGCTTTTACTACGCCGCCAACGCGCTCGGGCGCTTCATCGGCACGCTGCTGTCGGGGCTGCTGTATCAGTGGGGCGGCTTGCTGTATACGCTGATCGGCTCGGCGCTGATGCTGGCCCTGTGCTGGGCGGCTACCCTTGCGTTGCCGATCCGGCATGCACTGGAACATGACACCCTTCCATGAAGCGGGCGATCATTGCGCCCGCGAGCCGGGGCGCAGGCTGTTCGCCGCCAGCCCTTGAGAACACGAGAACCAACATGGAAAAACCCGCTGCACTCGCCGTCTTCGAATCGCTGTCGTCCGGCATCCGGCTCGATGTGTTCCGCCTGCTGGTGCGCAAGGGGCCGGAGGGCCTGGTGGCGGGCGAGATTTCCGCCGCGCTCGATCTGCCACCGACCAACACCTCCTTCCACCTCAAGGCGCTCACCCACGCCGGGCTGGTCTCGGTGGAGCAGGAGGGGCGCTTTCAGCGCTACCGTGCCAACTTGGCGCTGATGCGCGAGCTGATCGGCTACCTGACGGCGGAATGCTGCGACGGCATGCCCGAGCGCTGCGAGGAGACGCGGGCTGGCACCTGCGGCGAAGGGGTGAGGTGCTAGGCACCGGGTGCCCGGAGCGTGAGGGTTGCCGAATGCGGAAAGGTTCGCGGCTGCCGCCGCTCCTACAGGGGGCGGTAGGCCAATGTGGGGAGGTTCGCGGCTGCCGCCGCTCCTACGGGGGGCGGTAGGCCAATGTGGGGAGGTTCGCGGCTGCCGCCGCTCCTGCGGGGGGCGGTAGCCGCGGTGGCTGCGGGTAACGGTTCGCGGCTTCCGCCGCTCCTACAGGGGGCGGTAGCCGCGGTGGCTGCGGGTTTATGTAGGAGCGGCGGAAGCCGCGAGGTTTTGCGGGCCGGGGGGCGCCTGCCGGGGTGGAGGGCAAGGCTCGCGGCGTGCGCCGCGCCTGCGGGCCGCTTCCCGGGCGGTGCCTTCCGTGTGAAGGATTGCGCTGACAACTGCGCCCACGGGCGAATAGAGAGCTGATATGGGTTTGTTCGAACGCTTCCTGACCGTGTGGGTGGGCCTGGGCATCGTCGCCGGGGTGGGCCTCGGGCTGGTCATGCCCGGGGTCTTCCAGGGCATCGCCGCGATCGAGTTCGCGCATGTGAACCTGGTGGTGGCCGTGTTCATCTGGGTGATGATCTACCCGATGATGATCCAGATCGACTGGCACGCGGTGAAGGACGTCGGCCGCAAGCCGCGCGGGCTGATCCTGACCCTGGTGGTGAACTGGCTGATCAAGCCGTTCACGATGGCGGCGCTCGGGGTCCTGTTCTTCCATTACCTCTTTGCGCCCTGGGTCGACCCGCAGTCGGCGAGCGAATACATTGCCGGCATGATCCTGCTCGGGGTGGCGCCGTGCACCGCGATGGTGTTTGTGTGGAGCCAGCTCGTGAAGGGCGACGCCAACTACACCCTGGTGCAGGTGTCGGTGAACGACCTCATCATGGTCTTCGCCTTCGCGCCGATCGCCGCCTTTCTGCTTGGCGTCACCGACATCACCGTGCCGTGGGAGACGCTGGTGCTGTCCACCGTGCTCTACGTGGTGCTGCCGCTGCTGGCCGGCATGGCGACGCGGCATGCGCTCGAGCGCCGTTCGCCGACTGCGGTGGCGGAGCTGGTCGCGCGGCTCAAGCCCTGGTCGATCGTCGGCCTGATCGCGACCGTGGTGCTGCTGTTCGGCTTCCAGGCCAACACCATCGTCGACAAGCCGCTGGTGATCGCGATGATCGCGGTGCCGCTGATCGTGCAGAGCTACGGCATCTTCGTGATCGCCTACGTCGCCGCCAAGGCGCTGAGGTTGCCGCACAACGTCGCCGGTCCGGCCTGCCTGATCGGCACCTCGAACTTCTTCGAGCTGGCGGTGGCGGTGGCGATCTCGCTGTTCGGCCTGAACTCCGGCGCGGCGCTCGCGACCGTGGTCGGCGTGCTGGTCGAGGTGCCGGTGATGCTGTCGCTGGTGGCGATCGTCAACCGCACGCAGCACTGGTTCGTGCCTGCCGGTGCGGAGGGGCGACGTGCCTGAGCCACTGTCCGATCGTTTCAAGACCGAGCTGCCGAATGTCGATCCGGCGCTGTTCCGCGTGCCTGACCTCGCGCGCTTGCACGCCGCGCAGCTCTCCACCCATCGGCCGCGCATCGCGCTGCTTTATGGTTCGCTGCGCGCACGCTCGTTCAGCCGCCTGCTGGCCGAAGAAGCCGCGCGTCTGCTGCAAGCCATGGGCGCCGAGACACGCATCTTCAACCCGAGCGGCCTGCCGCTGCCCGACGATGCGCCTGACACCCACCCCAAGGTGGTCGAGCTGCGCGCGCTCGCGCAGTGGGCCGAGGGCATGGTGTGGTGCTCGCCCGAGCGCCACGGCGCGATGACCGGGGTCATGAAGACCCAGATCGACTGGATTCCGCTCTCGGTCGGCGCCGTGCGCCCGACCCAGGGCAAGGCCCTGGCGGTGATGCAGGTGTGCGGCGGCTCACAGTCCTTCAACGCGGTGAACCAGATGCGTGTGCTCGGGCGCTGGATGCGGATGCTGACCATCCCCAATCAGTCCTCGGTGGCGAAGGCCTTCCTCGAGTTCGACGACAACGACCGCATGAAGCCCTCGGCTTATTACGACCGCGTGGTGGATGTGATGGAGGAGCTGGTCAAGTTCACGCTGCTCACGCGTGACATCGCGCCCTACCTCGTCGATCGCTACAGCGAGCGCAAGGAGAGCGCAGCCGAGCTGTCGGCGCGGGTGAACCAGGGGTCGATCTGACTTCGACGGCCTGACTTCCCGAACTCCCGACTCCCCGACTCTCAGACTCTCCCGCCTAACGATCCGCCATTGCCCCCGAAAGAGCGCTCCACGTTGACCGTCCCCTGCCTGCTCGATGCCTGGTCGGCGCATGAAGCCGAGCTGCTGCGCTACCTGCGCCACCACGTCCGCCCGGCGTCCGAGGCCGAGGATGTGCTGCACGACCTGTTCCTCAAGGCGTTGCGCCAGGGCGAGCGCTTCTGCGCGGTGAGCAATCCGCGTGCGTGGCTGTTCGAGGTGGCGCGCAACGCGGCGGTTGATCATGCGCGGCGCACGCGCAGCAGCGCGCCGCTGGCCGAGGATCTGGCCGCGAGCGAGCTTGAGCCGGCGGGGGTGTTCGCGGCGCTCGTGGACGAGACTGTCGAGCCCGGGCTCGCTCCGGTCGATCTGCTGTCCGCTTGCCTGCCACGGGTGCTGACCGAGCTCGCCGCGGAGGATCGCGAGGCGCTCGAGCTGTGCGACATCGGCGGCATGAGCCAGAAGGCCTTCGCCGAACTCAAGGGACTGTCGCTGCCCGGCGCCAAGTCGCGCGTGCAGCGCGCACGCCAACGCCTGCGGGCGCAGCTGCTGCGCGCCTGCCAGGTCCAG
>JBEOKH010000496.1:0-4441 GCA_040275625.1 Thauera sp.
AGCCCAAGGCTTTCGTCCCAATAAAAAAGCCGGCTCGAAACCGGCTTTTTTATTGGGACGAAAGCCTTGGCGGGCGCGTGAAGCGCTTCGCCAAAGGCGCGCGGCTGACAGCGCAACAAACCGCCGCACTTGAGTCACGGCGCAGAAGCGCCGCAAACCGCGCGCACTGGAGCAACTCAACCGCAGCCCTCGTGCTGCTACGCCAGGCAACGCGTCAACGCAGTTGCTCCTGCAGCAGCCCGAGCATGCGGCGGGCGGTATCGGAAGTGTCCACGCCACCCTCGCGGGTGAGCACGCTGAGGCGCGATGCCTCGCCCTGCCCCTGCACACGCAGGCGGTATTCGCTGCCGCCAGAAGCCGGCTTGTCGTCGCTGCGCCAGAACGCCAGACGCGACATGAAGCCCTTGTCGGGGCTGCGGTTGTCGGCGTCGGGATCGACATAGCGCACGAAGTACAGGCCCTGGGCGCGATCGCGGTCCTCGACGGTGAAACCGATGCGGTCGAGCGCGAGCCCCACACGCCGCCAGGCGCGATCGAAGGATTCGTCCATCACCAGCATCACCTGGCCATCGGACGCCGCGGTGATGCGGGCGCGCTCGGGTGCCTGCTGCGGCGTCGCGATCGCCGCTTCGGCGCGCGCCTCGTCCGCGCCCAGGCGCACCATCAGGCGGCGCAGCATCTCGGCCTCGAGTTCGGGGTCGGCCGGGCGCGGCTGCCAGATGGTGGAGTCCTTGGCCTCGGTCGGGTAGATCTCCATCATGCCGCGGTGCGAGATGTAGACCTCCACCGTGCCCGCATCCTTACCCTGTTCAAGACGGGTACGGAACTTGTCGCGCTCAGGTGTGGAGAACAGGCCATCGAGCACCTTGCCGATGCTCGAGCGGATGAAGTCCTGCGGGATCTTGGCGCGATCCTCAGCCCAGTCGGTCTCCATGACGCCGATTTCAGGGCTGTCGACGTTGAGGATGAAGCCGAGTTCGAGCCAGAAATCCTTGACCTGCGGCCACAGCGTCTCCGGGGTGCCGCTCACCACCAGCCAGCGCTGACTACCGGCACGCTCGATGCGCATGGTGTCGGATTTGGCGAGCACCTCGGGCGCCCCAGTGGCCTGCGCCGGCTGGCCAGCGCGGTCGGCGGTGTAGGCCGAGTAGGTCGCGACCCCGCGCGGGGCAACGTCGGGAACCGCGAAGCGATCGTCGCGCTGCGGCGCGGTTAGGTCGGGCGGGATCTCGAGCGGACGCTCGATCTGGCGCGCACTCTTGTAGTCGATACGCTTGGATTCGAGCAGCGATCCCGAACAACCACCGAGCGCGAGCGAGAGCGCGATCAGGGACAGGGAGGTGCGCTTGGAACGGGTCATGGAAGTCCTGGGCAGAAAGATTCGGTTCAGACCTGGATGCCGGCCTTGCGCATCGCCGCGAGCACCCGCTCGTGGTGAGCAGCCGACAAGGGCGTGAGCGGCAGGCGGAGACCATCGCCGATCAACCCCATGCGGGCGACCGCCCACTTCACCGGGATCGGGTTGGCCTCGCAGAACAGGTCGCGATGCAGACCGGTCAGCGCCGCGTTGGTTTCACGCAGCGTGCGCATGTCGCCGGCGACCGCGGCGGCGCACAACGCGTGCATTGCACGCGGTGCGACGTTGGCGGTCACCGAGATCACGCCGTGGCCGCCCAGCATGAGGAAGGCCGCCGAGCTCATGTCGTCACCGCTGTAGAGGGCGAAGTCGGCCGGCGCGCGTTCGATCAGGTCGCAGGCACGGTCGATGTTGCCGGTGGCATCCTTGAGGCCAACGATGTTGGGGATCTCGGCGAGGCGCAGAGCGGTGTCATTCGACAAATCGGCAACGGTGCGACCCGGCACGTTGTACAGGATCAGCGGCAGCTCGACCGATTCGGCGATGGTACGGAAATGCCGGTAGAGGCCTTCCTGCGTGGGCCTGTTGTAGTACGGGACCACCGACAGGTGGGCGCTCACGCCGGCCTGCCTGGCAAAGCGGGCAAGTTCGACGGCCTCCGCGGTCGAGTTGGCGCCGGTGCCGGCGATCACCGGAACACGACCCGCACAGTGCTCGACGGCGACGCGGATCAGTTCGCAGTGCTCGTCCACATCGACCGTGGGCGACTCGCCGGTCGTGCCGACGACGACAATGCCGTCAGTGCTTTCGGCGATGTGCCAGTCGATGAGACTGCGCAGGCGGGGGAAATCCAGGCTGCCGTCGTCATGCATGGGCGTGACGATGGCGACAAGCGATCCTGTAATCATGGCGTCCGACATTGAATTAAAGCCTCGATTCTAACCGATCGCCGCGCACGGTCGAGCACCCCTTGAAACGACGCTTTACAGCCCGCTTCAAGCGCGCCACTTTCCGCACGCGCAGCGCACGCCTGTCGCCCCGCAGGCATGGCACCGGGCAGTTCTCGCGAAGCAGAAGCGCGCGGCTCACACCACCCCTGCAGTGTCCGATGCGCCTGAGGCCCTCGCCGGCAGGGCGCGTCGCCACTAACGTCAGAGGTCGGCCAGGGTCTTGATGTGTGCCACCACGGAGCGTGCGAGCGAGGACAGCGAGTAGCCGCCCTCGAGGATCGACACGATGCGTTTGTGGCCACAGCTGTCGGCGACGTCCTTGATCTGCCTGGTCGCCCACATGTAGTCGGCCTCGAGCAGCCCGAGCGAGCCCATGTCGTCCTCGTAGTGGGCATCGAAGCCAGCCGAGATAAAGATCATCTGCGGATTGTGACTGCGCAGCGCCGGCACGACGATGTCGCCGAACACCTGGCGAAAGGCGTCCCCGCGCGTACCGGCCGGCAGCGGCACGTTGCACATGTGCGCCGGCGGATTTTCCGTCCCGCAGTAGGGATAGAAGGGATGCTGAAAAACCCCCGCCATCATCACCCGCGGATCGTTGCGGAAGATGTCCTCGGTGCCGTTGCCGTGATGGACATCGAAGTCGACCACCGCCACGCGCTCCAGGCCGTGTGCCTCGAGCGCGTGGCGGGCGGCGATGGCGACGTTGTTCATGAAGCAGAACCCCATCGCCTTGGTGCGCTCGGCATGGTGTCCGGGCGGACGCACCGCGCAGAAGGCGTTCTCGATCTCGCCCTTCATGACAAGGTCGGTCGCATACACGCCGGCACCGGCCGAGCGAAAGGCCGCCTTCATCGTCCCCGGGCTCATCGCGGTGTCGGGGTCGAGGTGGCGGATGCCGTGCTCGGGAACGTTGCCGAGCAGGCCGTCGAGGTAATCGGCCGGATGCACGCGCAGGATCTGTTCGCGCTCGGCCAGCGGTGCATCGTAGAAGGACACGTACATGTCCAGTCCCGATGCGATCAGGCGATCGTTGATCGCCGACAGCCGCTCCGGACATTCGGGATGCATCGATCCCATGTCGTGCAGCCAGCAATCACGGTGGGTAATGAATGCCGTGGTGGTCATACTCCTCCCTCTCGTCTTGCAGACGACGGACGCGGGGGCGTATGCCCCGCTCCCCCTCTCGGCCGCCTTTCATCCGTTTGTCGTGATCTTCGGGCCGCTCGCCTTTGTCGTCTATTATCACCGCTTCCCGGCCAATTTCACAGTACGCCCGCGATGTCCCGAGACCATGCAAATCGTCTGCTCGAAGCCGCTTCCCGGATCATCCTCGGCAAGGAACGCGAGTTGCGCCTGGCGCTGGCCTGCCTGATCGCACGCGGCCACCTGCTGATCGAGGACGTGCCCGGGGTGGGCAAGACCACGCTCGCCCACGTGCTCGCGCGCCTGATGGGCCTGCAGTTCCAGCGCATCCAGTTCACCAGCGACCTGCTGCCGGCCGACATCCTCGGCGTGTCGATCTTCGACCGCGAGACCAGCGCGTTCCGCTTCCATCCCGGCCCGGCCTTCGCGCAGTTGATCCTCGCCGACGAGATCAATCGCGCTACGCCGAAGACCCAGAGCGCATTGCTCGAGGCCATGGAGGAGCGCCAGGTCACCGCCGACGGCCAGACCCATGCGTTGCCCGAGCCCTTCTTCGTGATCGCCACCCAGAATCCGTCCCACCAGATCGGCACCTTCCCGCTCCCCGAGAGCCAGCTCGACCGCTTCCTGCTGCGCATCCGCCTCGGCTACCCCGATCCGCAGGCCGAGCGCGCGCTGCTGATGGGAGAGGACCGTCGCGAACTCCTCGAGCGCCAGCACGCGGTCAGCACCCCGGCCGACCTGCTCGACCTGCAGCGCGCGGCGCAGCGCCTGCACGTAACCGGCGCGCTGGTCGACTACGTGCAGGCGCTCCTGGCCGCCACGCGCAACAGCCCGGAACTCGCCGGCGGGCTGAGCCCGCGCGCCGGACTCGGCCTGCTCGCTGCGGCGCGGGCCTGGGCACTGCTCGACGGCCGCGACTACGTGTTGCCCGAAGACGTGCAGGCGCTGTTCCCGAACGTCGCCGCACACCGCCTGCACCTGGCTG
>JBEOKH010000497.1:0-1950 GCA_040275625.1 Thauera sp.
GCCGCATCATCCTGCGCAACCTGCTCGGCAGCGGCTGCACGCCCGAGCGCCTGTGCGTGATCCGCCCCGGCGGCGGCGAGATCGACGGCGTGGCCTGCATCGACAGCCTGGCCGCGATCGAGGGCAAGCTCGACCTCCTGATCGTCGCGGTCGCCGCCGACGCGGTCTACCCGCTGGTCGACGAGATCATCGCGACCAACACGGTCGAGGCGGTCATGCTGATCCCCGGCGGTCTCGGCGAAACCGCGAAGAGCCGCGAACCCGCGGCAGCGCTCGCCGCGCGCATCAACGCCGCGCACGCCCACGGCGACGGCGGACCGATCTTCCTGGGCGCCAACTGCCTCGGCGTGGTGTCGCACCCGGGTCGCTACGACTCCTGGTTCATCCCCCTCGAGCGCCTGCCCAAGCCGCAGAAGGTCAGCGAGCGGCGCGCAGTGATGCTGAGCCAGAGCGGCGCCTTCATGATCACCCGGCTTTCCCACAACCCCTGGCTCGACCCGCGCTACATGATCGCGATGGGCAACCAGACCGACATCACGCACGGCGACCTGTTGTCGTGGTTCGCCGGCCGCGACGACATCGACACGATCGGCATCTACGTCGAAGGGTTCCGCGACCTCGACGGGCTGGCCTTCGCACGCGCCGTGCGCCGCGCGGTGCTCGCCGGCAAGCAGGTCGTGGTGTACAAGTCCGGCCGCAGCGAGGCCGGCCAGGCCGGGGTGATGGGCCACACCGCCTCGATCGCGGGCGACCCGGTGCTGTTCGCCTCGGTGCTCGCCCAGGCCGGTGCCAGCCTCACCGACGACGTCGAGGTGTTCGACGACCTGTTCTACATGGCTGGCGTGCTGCACGCCAAGCGCATCGGTGGCGATCGCCTCGCCGCGGCGAGCGGTGCCGGCTTCGAGGCGGTGAGCGCCGCGGACGCGATCGTCGGTGAGACCTTCTCGATGCGCATGGCGGCGCTCGAGGCCAGCACCGTCGGCCGCATCGAAGCGGTGCTGGCCGAGAAGAAACTCGCCGCACTGGTCGAGGTGCGCAACCCGCTCGACATGAACCCGGGCGCCGACGACGACGCCCACGTCCGCATCACCGCAGCCATGGCCGAAGACCCCAACGTCGATGCGGTGGTGGTCGGTCTCGACCCCACTGCGCCGATGGTGCGCGCGCTCGAGCAGAGCAGGCTGCGCCCCGGCTACGACCTCGCCGACCCGGAGAGCACCGTGCATACGCTGCCGCCGCTGGTGGCCCGCACCGACAAGCCGATCGTCGCCGTGGTCGACGCCGGGCGCCTATACGATGCGATGGCTGCCGGCCTGATGGATCGCGGCGTGTGCGTGTTCCGCAACGTCGCACGCGGGACCCGCGCGCTCGTCCGCCATGTTGAAGCGCGCCTCGACGCCGAGCGCATCCGCAGCCACTTCGGCCGCTCGTAACCCCGCCACCCGACACCCCGCAGCCCCCCGACCCAACCCTTTCATGCACGGAGACAGACAATGAGCGAAACCCTTCAAGCCGGCCTGAGCCTGACCCGCAAGTACGACATCGACAACGCACGCACGATCGCCTTCATGGGCGACGAGTGCCGGGTGTATTCCACCCCGGCGCTGCTTTACGACATCGAGGTGTGCTGCCGCGACCTGCTGCTCGAGCACATCGGCGAGGGCAAGGATTCGGTCGGCACCCGGGTCGAACTCGATCACGTCGGCGCCACCCTGCTCGGCATGTGGATCGAGATCACCGTGAAGCTGGTCGAGGTCAACGGGCCGGCGGTGGTGTTCGAGTTCAGCGCGCGTGACGCCCTCGAGGAAGTCGCCCGCGGCCGCCACAGCCGCTTCGTGGTCGGCGTCGACAAGACCCGCCAGCGACTCCTCGGCAAGCTCGCCAAGGCGCAGGCCGCCTGAGCGCAGCGACACCTGCGCACCCGGGCGCGCGGCGTGCGCTGCCCCCACA
>JBEOKH010000498.1:0-2825 GCA_040275625.1 Thauera sp.
TGGAGGGCACCTGCGCCTGTGCACCGGCCGGCGCCGCAGCGAGCGCGGCGGCCAGAGCGAGCGGCAGGGAGAGGGCGCTGCGCAACGACTGCATCGACGGGCTCAGTTGCGGATCTTCCGCATGCGCTCGGCGGGCGTGATGATGTCGGTCAGGCGGATGCCGAACTTGTCGTTGACCACCACGACCTCGCCCTGGGCGATCAGGGTGCCATTGACCAGCACGTCCATCGGCTCGCCGGCCAGGCCGTCGAGCTCGACCACCGAGCCGTGGGCGAGCTGCAGCAGGTTGCGGATCGACAGTTTGGTGCGGCCGAGCTCCACGGTGATCTGCACCGGGATGTCGAGGATCAGGTCGAAATCGTTCAGCGAGCCCGGCTTTCCGGCCGGTGCGCCAAAGTCCTCGAAGATCTGGCTGGCCGGACGCGCCTGGTAAGGTGAATCGCCCATGGTCGCGGCGGCGAGCTCGGCCGCCACGCGGTCGGCCTCGCTGTCGCCTTCCTCGGTCGCCGCCTGCTCCTGCATTGCGGCAGCCCAGTCGTCGTCGGTAATCAGGTTCTCGTCAGCCATTCTGGCCTCCCGGAATCGTGGGGGGGTCGGTTTCCTCGGCGGTGATGAAACGCTCGACCTTGAGTGCGTAGCGCCCGTTGCGCGTGCCCTGGCGGCACTCGAACACCGGGACACCGTCTACCTCCGCCTGCAGTACCGTGGGCACGGCGAGCGGGATCACGTCGCCCACGCGCATGTCCACGATGTCGCGCAGCGCCACCCGTGCGTTGCCGAAGGCGCACGACAGCTCGACCTCGGCGGTCTGCAACTGGCGGCTCAGGAGCTTGATCCAGCGTCGGTCCGAGGTCAGGTGGTCGCTCTGCATGGCCGAATAGAGCAGGTCGCGGATCGGCTCGAGCATCGAGTACGGGAAGCAGATGTGCATCTCGGCCTGCGAGCCGCCGAACTCGAGCGAGAAGCTGGTCGCCACCACCACCTCGGAGGGCGTGGCGATGTTGGCGAACTGGGAGTTCATCTCCGAGCGCACGTACTCGGGCTGGAGCGCGAACACCGGGGCCCAGGCGCGCACGTATTCGGTGAACACCACGTCGAGCATGGCGCGGATGATGCGCTGCTCGGTCTGGGTGAAGTCGCGGCCTTCGACGCGGGTGTGGAAGCGGCCGTCACCGCCGAACATGTTGTCCACGACCAGGAACACCAGGTTGGGGTCGAAGACGACCAGCCCGGTGCCGCGCAGCGGCTTGGCGATGATCAGGTTGAGGTTGGTGGGCACCACCAGGTTGCGCACGAACTCGGCGTACTTCTGCACCTTGATCGGCCCCGCCGAGACCTCGGCGTTGCGGTGCATGTAGTTGAACAGGCCGATGCGCAGGTAGCGCGCGAAGCGTTCGTTGATCAGCTCGAGCGTGGGCATGCGCCCGCGCACGATACGCTCCTGGGTGGCCAGGTTGTAGGGGCGGACGCCCTCCGCGCCGCCATCGTCTGCGACCGGCTCGTCCGACTCGCCAGTGACGCCCCGCAACAGGGCGTCGACCTCTTCCTGGGAGAGAAAGTCCGCGGACATGGCGGCCGTCCTTACTGGATGATGAAGGAGGTGAACAACACTGCCTGCACCGGCCCGTTGGGCACCGGTTTGCCCGCGGCGTCGCGCACCGGCTTGAAGCCGAGCGCTTCGTTGATGTGCTCGGTGATCGACAGCGCGAGCGACTCGCGGCCCTCGACGGTGGCAACCTCCGATGGCAGCTTGCTCGACAGCAGCAGATTGATGCGGTGACGGATCTCCGGCATGAAGGCTTTGAGCGTCGGGTCCATGGTGGCATCGGCCACCTTGAGCACCGCCACCACCTGCAGGTAGTGGTCGCCCTCGTCGCGACGCAGGTTGACGGTGAACGCGTCGAGCGGGATGAAGGTTGGCGGCTTGGTCAGGTCGACCGTGCCGGTCGTCTGCAACTGCTGCGGTTGATGCTGCGCGGCCCGTTCGCCAGGCTCGTCGTGGCCCTTGTCCTTGCCGCCCTTGAGCAGCAGAAGGCCCACGAGTGCGCCCAGCACAAGCACTATCACCACCAGAACGATGATGAGGATGAGGCCGAGCTTGCCTTTCTTCCTCGGGACGTCTTCGCCTTCTTCGGTTTTTGCCGGCGCCTTGGCCATGCGATTCTCCTTGCCTATGGATCGAATTATCCAGGAGGGCCGCATCCGCCAAAGCGCCGATTAGTGGGGCAGAGCCGCCCCAATTCATGCGCTTCAGGCGAAGGTGTCGACCATCCCCTGGTGCTGTTTCACCCACCCCCCGGCGTTGCCGCCGCCGGGGCCTTCCGCTGCCGCGGTGTCGCCGTTCCCGCCGCGCCCGCTGCGGCCCTGCTGCCCCTCACCGTCGCGCCCCTGGCTGGAGGTGCTCACGCTGGCGTCGCCGAGCGTGATGCCCGCCTGCTGCAGCGCTTCGCGCAGTTGCGGCATCGCCCGTTCGAGCGCGTCGCGCGCGGCCTGGTTCGAGGCGATGAACTGTGCCGTGGTCTGGTCACCGGCGAGGTTGATCGAGACCTCGAGCTTGCCCATGTTCGGCGGCGTGAGCACCAGCTCGGCCTTGCTCTCGGCACGGCCGAGCATCCAGCGCACCTGGTTGCCCACGTCCTCGGCCCAGCCCGCTTCGCCGGCCGGCGTGGCGACCGGCAGTTGCGGCGTCGCCGGCTGGGTGGCCGGGGCGTGGCGCAGCATCTGCAGCGGGGCATGGGACTGCATTAAGCCTGCCGGTGGCGTGGCGGAACCGGTTGCGGCTTCGCCCGCCAGCGCCTGCGCGCCGGGTGCGCCAGCCATGCTGC
>JBEOKH010000499.1:0-10681 GCA_040275625.1 Thauera sp.
CTAGGTTGTCCTCGTCGTAGCTCTCGCCGCAAAGTCCGCACGAGTCAAGCATGGTCTTATCCTCTGTCGGTGCGGAAACTGTAACAGTTTCGCCAGAAAACGGCGCGGCGCTGGCCGGGGGCTTGGCCGCGCGTGTGTCATGGGGGTGCGCTCCGCCATCCCTTTCAATAACCTGATAACATCATAACGTTATCAGGTTATATTTGGATATTGGGCAACGTGCGGGGGCGGTAGGGAATAAGAAGGGGTCAAGGCTGCTTGGTTTTCCCGGCTTCGGCTATGCTGTCCCGCGCGAACAACAGGCGGCGGCCTGCATCCTCTACCAGTTTCTTGATGTGCTTGCCCGCTTTGCTGCGCGGCGTGGTTTTGAGTTGTTCTAAAGCGAAGTTGTAAAGCTGCGTGAGCACGCCGAGCGCATCGCCTATCTGCTGGTGCGCCTGCTCCAGCGTGCCGAACGTCTGCCGGTTCTGTTTTCTTAAAATCCGTATCCCCCTCGCATTGAAGGGTTCCAATAAACCCCCGTAATTTTCCGCTCTCCTTGCTTCTTCCGCTATCTCTCTTACTGTCACCGTCACGGCTCTGACATAATCCGGGGAAAGATTGAGGGCTGCAAGCTCCTCTTGCATATCAGCCAGTTCCGCAACGTAGTCGTCATGCAGGCCCCGCGTATTTTCTGGGTCAACATCCTCACCCCCCTGCATCTCTTCTGCCAGCGTTTTAATAAGGCTCTCGTTTATCTCCATTAACGAAATCAGCCTGCGCCCGTCCTTTTCCCGTTCTTCCTGCTGGAATGCTTCAATGTCTGCCAGCGGTTCGCCGGTGTAGGGGTTAAAGCCTTTTTCAATAATCCGGTCGTTCCAATCGTATTCGCTAAACTTGCCGGGCCGCTCTCTGTTAAGCTCCTCCCATGCTTCCTCAAAAGCGCGGGTATAAGGGGCGAGGTCCTCCGCTAATTTTTTGTCGTTGTTCATCGTCTGCGCTCTCACACGATAAAGGGGGCAACTGTAACAGAATGAACGGCAAAGGGCGCGGCGCTGGCCGGGGCCGGGCCGCGCGTGTGTCATGGGGGGATATGCTCCGCCCTCGCGTTCTATAATCTAATAAAGTTATAACGTTATTAGATTATACCCGTCTTGGTTATTGAGCCAGCCCATTGAAGGGGTCAAAAGCGGCTGGCAATCCAGCTATCAATGGCGGTTGCGGCCTGCTGCATCAGGGCGGCAAGGGTCTGCGGGGCTGGCGCTGGTTCAAGCCACGTCCAGCCGAAAATATGGATGGAATCCTCCGGGCCGCTGCCGGGGGAAGTCCAGCACGGTTCCCCGGCTCCGGGGTGGCCGTCCTCGCCGCTCGTCCAGAAAGCCGTAAAGGCGGGCGCGGCGTGGTGCGTGACCGTGCCACGTCCGGCGTTGTCCACGTCAACAGTCCAGTCCTCTTTCATGCGTCCGCCTTTCGCTAGAACAAGTCACCTTGACCGGGCCGGGGTGCGCGCCTGCCCGGCGATTTCCGGGCGGGCGCGGCGCTGGTGGTTGCCGGGGCCGGTGGCGCGTCCGCCCGTCTGCTCACGGTATTGAATGGCTGCCCGACCGGAACGGGCGGGTCCGCCGCCGTGGGGGACTCCGCCACGGCGGCGGGCGGGCGCTCCGGCTGGGTGTCCGGTTCCGACTGCTGCGCCTGTGGCTCCGGGGCCGGTTCCCGGTTTGGCTCCGGCTCGGGTTCCGGCTCCGGGGATGGTTGCAGGTTTGGCTCCGGCTCGGGTTCCGGCTCCGGGGATGGTTGCAGGTTCAAGAGAAAATCGGCGGCTTTTTGTGCGTGGCTGGCGGCGGTAAAAATCGCCCGTTTGTCCTCCTCCAGCACTTTCAGCCAAGAGGCGATATAGGCGGCGTGGTCTTCGCGGATTTCCGGGGTTATGCCCAGTTCGGCGCATAGAAAGGCGCTCCCGATTTCGGCAACAAGTTCCTCCATCGCGTAACCGGCATCGCCCCATTTCTTCCGCCCCAAGTCGCGGTCAAGGCGCGACGGGTGGCGCGTCCAGTGCGTTTCTTCATGGGCCAGCGTGGCGTAATAGCTTTCCGGGCTGTGGAACGTCTCAAAGGGCGGCATCTGGATATAATCCTCGCCGATTGTGTAAAAAGCCCGGTTGCCGCCGTGCCGGATGCTGGCTCCGGTCGCGGCAAAAAAGGCATCAAGCCGGGCCTGCCGCTGCGCGGCGTCCAGTGTCGGCGGGGTGCTCGTGGCGTAATAGTGCGCGGGCAAGCCCTCAATCTGTTCGACGTTGAACACGCTGTAAGGCTTCATAAATGGGATTTCGACCTCCATATCCTCGCCGGTCGCCGTGTCCGTCTCGGTCTTCTTGAAGGTGTTGGCATACACGACAAGGCTACCGTGTTCGTTCTTTTTGACGTATCCGCCTAGCTCCTTCGCTTGGTCGTAGGTCATCCAGATTGGGGCGGTGTAGCCCTTCTCCATCGCGGCAAGCCACAACATCAGGACATTAACGCCTTTGTAGGGGGTGCCGTTGTGCCGCAAGGGCCGGGAAACCGGGCCTGCGGCGTGGGCTGCGTCCCAAGGCTGCATCCAAGGGCGCGTTCCCTGCTCAAGCGCGGCAAGAATTGTGTCGGTGACTCGGGTATAAACGTCCTGTTTCATGGTGTGGCGTCCTTTCCTGTTCTCTCTAGCTTTCAGGGTTGCGACATGCAACCCGTCTAGGCTCGCGCCAATGAGCGGGGGGAAGCGGTCAAGGCCGGATAACCACGAGGGGAATCACCCGGCCTGCACAAGTCCCAAGCGAAGCGACGGGGCGCGGAAGGTGGGGGATATGGGGTTGTCCGCCCGTAGGGCTTGGTCTTGATGGCGTCGGGGCGGCACGCCCCCTGTTGGCCGTGCGCGGTAGCGGACGGCCTGAAAAACCCGGAACGGTCCGCGCCAGCGGTCCGTTCCTCCATTCAATAACACGATAGCGTTATAACGTTAGCAGGTTATAGCTTTATGCGCTGCGCGACAAAAGGGTTCCCTTTTGCGCGGGCCGTGATGGCTTTCTAAGCCATTGTTTCTTTTAGGGCTGGTCTGCGGCAAAAGGGTAGGGCAAAATTGCGGGTATGAAGATAGGGTATGCCCGCGTCTCGACCGATGACCAGAACTTGGACCTGCAACGCGCGGCGCTGGAAGCGGCGGGGTGTGAAAGGGTCTTTGAGGATTTGGGGATTTCCGGGGCAGACTTCACCCGTCCGGGCCTCGCCGCTGCCCTCACGGCGCTCGGTCCCGGTGATGTGCTGGCCGTCTGGAAACTTGACCGCCTCGGGCGTTCCCTCGGTCAACTGATTACGATGATTGATCGCCTCGGCAAGTCCGGGGCCGGGTTTCAATCTCTCTCCGAAGCCATAGACACCACAACAGCCGGGGGGCGGCTGGTCTTTCATGTCATGGGCGCTCTGGCAGAGTTTGAGCGGGCCTTAATCGGGGAACGGACAAAAGCCGGGATGCAAGCCGCCAAGCGGCGGGGCAAGGCGGTAGGCCGTCCCCGTAAGCTCACGGCGCATCAGCTTGACCACGCGCGGGCCTTGCTCACCGCTGGCAAGGAAACCCGCGCCGGGGTCGCCGAATTGTTCGGCGTGGACGTGGCGACACTGCGGCGGGCGCTGGGGAAGGGGTAAGGGCCTCGCCCTGGGCGATAAT
Organism: Thauera sp.; assembly: GCA_040275625.1. GTDB lineage: Bacteria > Pseudomonadota > Gammaproteobacteria > Burkholderiales > Rhodocyclaceae > Thauera. Next base: position 3,673 of record JBEOKH010000499.1, read on the forward strand.
CCCAAGGCGAGGCGGTAGAAAAAGGGGCCTGGCTTCCCAGTTTTGTTGTTCTGGCGGTGCTTGTGGTCGGTAGAAGGATATGAGGCAAGCTGTGGGCGAACCAGGGCACGATGACGTGGGTCTCCTGCTGGATAACCAGCGTGGTGCTAGATTTTGGCGGACATATCAGTGATAGCCTTCTGCTATCGTGTCGCTTTCACCCTTGCTGTCTGGCCTGATTTGGTCGTATGAGTAAAGTAAGTATGTAAGTGCGGCAATGTGATGTAACATGGTGCAAGTAATTCGACTGAAAGGCACTGAGTCATGATTGCCAAACGAGGACGGAAGCCCACTGGTAAGCCCCGCACGCCGCGCGTATCGGTAACTCTACCCCCCGAGATTTACTCGACCTTGCAGGACATCGCGAAGCAGAAGAAGGTCTCGGTCGCTTGGGTCATCCGTGATGCGGCGGAAAAGTACATCACTGCACAGTGGCCGCTGCTTGATAGCCGGAGACCATGAGCAATGTCTTCGAAGCCCCTAAGGTCTTTAAGTGACCCTTGGACTGGCGCAGAGCAGCCCATCCCCGGAACGCCCGCTGGCCGGCATAAGGCAGCCTGGGAGTGCAGCGGGAAGCAACGCATGATGCTCTCCGAAGCCTGTGGGAACATTCAAGACAGTTTCGACCTTGACCTAAAGCCGCTGGATGCGACGTTCCGCGACGGCAGCGAGGCCCCGCTGCACTCGTGGTTTCCGTATCTCGAAGGCTACTCTCCACGCTTCGTGAAGAAAGTGCATCACAAGTATCTTAGCGATGCCAAAAAGATTATTGATCCCTTCGCCGGCTCTGGCACTACGCCCATAGTGCTCGGTCAATTGGGCATCGAGTGCGCCTTCTCAGAGGCGAATCCCGCGATGGCGTTCATCGCACAAACGAAGCTTGAAGTTCTTCGATTGAACACGCAGGCAAAAGCGGCATTAGCTCAAAATCTCACCTACTTCGCGGAAAAGTTGCCTCAGCGGGTGGCGGCATCCTTGCCTGACGATAGCCTGCGCACTGCCTACGCCACGACTTTTGGCGCAAGTGTGTTCTTCGATGAACCTGCACTAGAAGCTGTGCTTCGTCTGCGAACTGTAAATGATGCACTTTCAGCAAAAGACCGCCTTCTCAGCGACTGTTTTACAGTTGCCATCCTTTCCAGCCTCATCCCGTCATCACGGCTCAAGCGGGCTGGTGACTTGCGCTACCGGACGCCGAAAGAGCTTAACGCCGGCCTACCGCACCCCGTCGAGCTGGTTTGTAGCCGGCTTGTCGCTCAAGCAGCAGACATGTCACAGAGCGAAACGCTGAAGGTCGAAGCCCGCTTCGCATGTGCGACGGCCGGAATGCTTCACGAGCACCTTAGCGACGAATGGGAAGGTGTGATTACTAGTCCGCCCTATCTGAACGGGACGAACTACATCCGCAACGCACGGCTGGAGCTCTGGTATCTGCGTCACCTCAGCGAGAACGCTGACCTCCGCCGCCTGCGTAATCTAGTGATCACGTCCGGCATCAACGACGTTCACGCGCAAACCCAATGGAAACCGGTGACGTCTGGTATTGAACGTGTGGTACGCGCTATCGAGCAGAACGCCTATGACTCTCGCATCGCGAAGATGGTCGGTGGATACTTCCACGACATGGCCGACGTGTTTGCTTCGCTGGGAGAATGCCTCCGGCCTGGCGGAAGGCTGTGCATCGACATTGGCGACAGCATCTACAACTGCGTCCATGTGCCGACCGACAATCTGCTGGTAGAGGTGGCAGAGAGCATGGGATTCAAGACCCTGGAGCGTGTTCACCTTCGGAAGCGCATCTCTAAGGGAGGTGAAACTGTGCGCCAGCAGCTCCTCGTGTTCGAGTGGCCGAAGAAGCTGCGGACATCAGTTAAAACGTCCGCCATTGAACAGCCAACAGCGGCACGACACGCGACTGCGCTACAAACGTCGGACAAGTCAGATTGGCGGAGCGAGTGGGAGATCTTCAAGAAGACCCTCCCGCATCAGCTCATGCCGTACTCAAAGAGAGAGTGGGGCGGACCAGCGCACTCCATGTGCTCGTATCAGGGCAAGATGAAGCCCGCCCTGGCACACCACCTGGTCAAGTGCTTCTCGGCCCCCGGTGATGTGGTGCTCGATCCGTTCTCCGGGGCGGGCACCATCCCACTTGAGGCATGCCGGATGGGTCGGCGCGGCTACGGAATCGACATCTCGCGCTTGGGGCATGTGCTGACGCTGGCGAAGGTCGCGAAGACCTCGCCGGTCAAGATGGAGGAGCTGCTGCGTGAGCTTGAAGCCTCCATCAAGAAATATCGGCTGAAACCCAGCGAGGTCGAGCGGGCCGCAGAGGTGCGCTTCAACAGCGCCATTCCCGACTACTTCCACCCTGAGACCTTGCGAGAGGTCATCGCAGCCAGGTCGTTCTTCTTGTCCCGCTGGGATAGCGGGGCGGAGTGGGCCGTGCTGTTCTCCTGCACCCTGCATCTGCTGCACGGGAACAGGCCTTACGCGTTGAGTCGGCGAAGCCATCCGGTGACGCCGTTCAAGCCCACTGGCGACTTCGAGCCCCGGGAGCTGATGCCACGGCTCCGGGACAAGCTCGCGCGGCTTCACGAGGAGCTGACGAACGATGCCCGAGAGTGGGGCGGCTCGGCTCAAGGTGACTGCACAGTCACTTGGCCGGCATCGATCCCAACGGCCGACGTCATCATCACGTCGCCGCCGTTCTTTGACTCAACGCGGTTCTACATGACCAACTGGATGCGGTTCTGGTTCGTCGGCTGGGAGCGGGGGGACTTCGACACCCGAGCGAGCGAGTTCCTAGAGACCAGGCAGAAGCAAAGCCTAGACGTTTATCACTCGTTCTACGCTGCCGCTCGGGAGCGCCTGCGTGCCGGAGGGCTCTTGGTTCTGCACCTCGGCAACAGCGCCAAGTGCGACATGGGCGCTGAGCTGAGCAAGCGCGTCGCGCCGTGGTTTTCGGTTGCCGACGTGTTCACAGAAGGCGTCGAGCACTGCGAGTCACACGGCATCCGCGACAAGGGCACCGTACACGGCCATACCTACCTGGTGCTTGTAGCGAACTAGCGTTTCTGTGTGCGGCGGCGGTCGTACTCAGCCTGCAGGTTCACGCCCTTGTGCTGTCCGCTGCGCGCGAGCACCTTCTGCAGCGCTTTGACGACCAGCTCACCGGCTATCTTGCCGTCCCGCTCCTTCGTCATCTCGTCGCGAAGCAGAAACTCGCCGAAGAACCAATCGAGGCGACGCAACAGGAGGGCGAGCGCCTCCTCGTTCGGGTGGGTCTTGGCGAGGTCATCGGGCGGAATGCCGGTGATCTTCGCCAGCGCCGCCAGCCTGGCCGGTGTGTAGAAGTCCGATGGCGCACGGTCTCGCTTCTCGCTGTTGCATGACCCGCAAAGGGCCGTCGCCGTCCCGTCCAAAGGCCACAGCAGCGCGAGCGGCCTCGTGTGGTCTAGGTGCATGTCGCGGGGTGTCGGCAGCTTCGCACCACAGTTGAAGCAGGCACAGCCGAAGCGCTTCCACACGTCATCAGCTAGCTCCGTACCCTTCTCGTGCCGGTATCTGAGCTGAGGCGTGCCGCCGTATAGCTCCGCAAGCAGGAGCTCAAACGCCCGGCGGCGCGCGCCGTCCTCCTTCATCTGCGCCGAGGTGCGCTGCGGGTTGTGCGCGGCGTTGACCTCGAACTTCTTGCAGAACCGGCATTCGAGCTGATAGCCGTAGTCGAGCTGAAGGACTTCCTTGGCATCTTCGACGTTGCGGAGCCGTCCGAAGGTCGCGTGCTTGCAAGGCCGACGATGGTCGGCGACGCAGTGGTTACTGAAACTGAGCTGGTCACGCTCTACCGGCACGTTGACGGGCAGGAAGCGCCCGCAACGATTGCAGGACTTCAAAATCAAAGACTGGTCGGTGCTCGAAGCGTCCTCGGCCGCCTCAATGGTCACCTCTCCGGCCCCGTCTTCGTTGATGAATAGCGCCTCCGGTGCGAACTGGTACATGTTGCGCATCAGCTCGGGGCGGGCGTCGTCCAAGTACTTGTGCTGTACCCGGCCGCACATGGGCGCATAGAGGGCCACTTCCCCCTTAGCCTTGGCTGTAAGCGTGAGGGTGACCTCTACCAGCGAGGTGTCCGGCGCAGGCCACATGCTGCCGGCCTTGTTCCACGATGCGTCACCGTACTCCGTGAGCGTTCTTTTGTCTGAGCCGCCCTGCAGGGTGTAGGTAACCCCTTCGGTGTGCCAGAACCAGACGCCGTACCCGATTAGGTCGCCCTTGGCATGGCCGGCTATCGAGAAGGTGACGGTCACCGCCTCGCCAGGCTGCAGCGGGATTCTTTTCTCAAGGTGCCGGCGAAACTCGCCGCCCGTAGTGTCCTTGTGTACCTTGAAGCCGGATGTCCTCGTCATTGCACGGCGGCGGCCGGCGTAGAGGGTCTTACCGGGGAGCTTGCCGCCGCCTAGTGGGCCTGTAGTCATTTCTTGGGCGTCTTCCCTGTGAGTAGCTGGGGAACTGAGACGCCCATGACGGAGGCGAACACCTCCAACGTGCTGAGGGTGACATTCCGCTCGCCACGCTCAACTGACCCGACATAGGTGCGGTGCAGGCCGCAGAGGTCGGCGAAATCTTCCTGTGAAAGAATCTTCTCTTCGCGGAATGTGCGGATGTTGTCGGCCAAAATGGCCGTGAGGGGGGAGCTAGGCTTTCGGAGCGCTCTTGTTTTTCTCATCCACTGGCACGCGACGTTTGAGGGCGAATCGCGTATCAGTGTCAAGACATGATGCTTTCAAATCTACAGACAGTGAGTAGCAAAAAGACAAAAAATGTCGTCTCTAGCCGGGTTGCGCGAAGCGCGAACGAAAGGCCGTGTACCAGAGCGGAAGCCAAACAAACAACAGAAAGAAATCGCTGAAGCGGTCTTGGGGTGGCAGGAAAAGGGGTGTTATCGCGGGCCGTCTTTTTTGTTCAGCATTGCGTCTAGCCAGTCGTCGGCAATGGAGCGTCCGGGCTGGCGCTCCTCCCGTTCGCGGCGTTGCTGTTCTTCCCGCTCGCGCAACGCGCGGGCCGCTTTGCGCGCTCGTGCCAGCTTCTCCAACGCCTCGGTGGGTGATAGGGTCGGGGTCGGTGGCGGCGTTGCCCGCTGGGCCGTGGCCTGCTTCGGTGACGGGCGCGGACCTGCGGCCTGCGCGTGGGCCTGCGTCGGTGTCGGCGTGTGCATCGCGGCACGGGCGCGGGCGGCCTTCCACCATCCCACGGTTGGGTTTTGCGCGTCTTCCATGCTGTAAGCCTGCGCGCTTCTGGCCTGCTCCGTCGCTATCTGCCCGTTGACCTGTGACAGTTCCCGGTGAAGCTCCCCAAGCCGCTCCCAGCGTCGCCGGTTGCGCGTGTCCGTGGCGCGATTCTCGTTCCCGCGCTCGCTGGCTTTCCCTTCTCGTTCCATTTTGGCGGCGGTCGGGCCTAAGTGCTGGCTCGCCTCGCGGTCGATCCCCTGCGCCTCAAGGCTACGGTGGTCGATCCGCGCCTCGTGGCCGTGCCGTTCAAGGTGCCGGTTGGCCGTCTTCGCCCATGCCTGCCGCCAGTGCGTCACCCATTTGCTTAACTCCGTCCGGTCCATCTGGAGCTTCACCGGGCTAAACCCTTTCTCGTTCAGCGTCCGCATGGTGATGAGCAAATGCGCGTGAATGTTCCGCTGGTCGCCGTCCCGGTCCGGGCCGTGGATGTTCAGGTCCACGGCGTAACCGTGCCGGGTGAAGTTCTCCCGGATGAAGTCCTGCACGGCGTAGCGGTTTTGCTCCGCCGTGAGTTCGTTCGGGAGGGCGATTTCGATGTGTTGGCCGGTGATGGCAACCCGGCTGCTCGTCCGGTTGTGTTCGTCCTCTGCACGCTCGGCGGCGTTCCACAGGGCGCCACGGTCGCGCGCCCATTCCGGCGCGTTCTTCGGCGCATACACGCCGGAAAACAATAGCTCTTGCTCCGCCTTCCGGGTGTAGTCCTTGACCTGCCCGCTCCGCTCGTCCCGTATCCGCCCGCGCGATTGGTAGGCGGCGGCGGCCACGATGCTTTGCCCCTGCCCTCGGGAAATTGCCTTGTGGGACAGGTGGAAGATTGCCACTAGCCGGACACCTCCGGGGGCGGGGTTTTCGCCGGGCCGAAGTCGCCCAACAGGTCGGCCACGGCGGCGCGGTCGTGGGCGCGCGTCACCCGCTGCGCCAGAACGGTTTTCACCATCGCCAGCAAGCCTGGGCTGCTCTCGATGGCGGCCAAAACGGCACCGCCCACGATGATTTTCCGGCGCGTGTCTCGCTTGCGGTCGGACTCGCGCGCCGCCCGCTCGGCTTCGGCAATCTGGCGCTCAAGCTCCGCCTTGCGTTGCTGCAAACGGGTCAAGCGGTCGGTGGATTTCTCGGTCATGGCAAAACCCGCAATGTGATGGTTTTGGGGCGGGCCGGATGGCTCGCCCCTCGTTTCGCCGGATGGCGAAACCGCACAGGGCTTACCACGCTAGGGGGAAGCCCTTAAGTGCGCCCTCCGGGGACTCCGCCCCCAAGCCCTTGCTGGGATACGCTGCCGCGCTCTCCCCGCTGCCCTGCGCGCTCGGCGGTGTTGCCGGTGCTGGTTTCTCCCGCTCTGCTGGCCGGGCCGGGCTGCTGGCGTTGCCGCAAAGTCTAACCGTGGGGGAAAGCTGCGGCAAGCGGGGCCGCTCGTTTTCCGCTGGCGGGGTTAGCTGCGGCGTGCCCAAGGGGGGCGCTCTGCTCCCCCCTGTAACCCCCCTCGGGATATTGGACAACGTGCGGGAAGAAAAACCCGCCCTCGGGGATACCAAGGGCGGGCCTTACCGTTACACCCGCCACGGCGGGGGAGGCTGGATGTTGAAATCCATGTTGGGCGGGGTCGCCGCTTTCTTCAACCGCTCGGCTGCCCCTAACAGGTGATTTTCTACCACGTCAAGCCGTGGCCCTCCCTCCGCAGTCTC
>JBEOKH010000500.1:0-1925 GCA_040275625.1 Thauera sp.
GATCGACGCCGCCTGGCGCACCCCCGAGCCGGTGTGCGTGCCAACGCTCGTTGACGCCGCACGCCTGCCCGAGGCACTGCGCGAACCGGTGCGCAAACTCGCCCACGACCTCGTCAGCGGCCTGCGCGCCACCCGCTCGCGCTCGTCGGGCGTGGATGCGCTGATGAAGGAGTTCTCGCTCTCGAGCCAGGAGGGCGTGGCGCTGATGTGCCTGGCCGAGGCCCTGCTGCGCGTGCCCGACAAGGCCACCGCCGACCGCCTGATCCGCGACAAGCTCGCCGACGGCGACTGGCGCGCGCACATCGGCAACAGCCCCTCGCTGTTCGTCAACGCCGCCACCTGGGGCCTCTTGATCACCGGCCGGCTGGTGTCGACCAGCAGCGCCGAAGGCCTGTCCTCGGCGCTCACCCGCCTGATGGCGCGCGGCGGCGAGCCGCTGATCCGCAAGGGCATGGACCTGGCGATGCGCATGCTGGGCGAGCAGTTCGTCACCGGGCGCGACATCGACGAGGCCCTGAAGCGCGGCCGCGAGCACGAGAAGCAGGGCTACCGCTACTCCTTCGACATGCTCGGCGAGGCGGCGATGACCGCTGCGGATGCCGAGCGCTACTTCGGCGACTACGAGCGTGCGATCGAGGCCATCGGCGTGGCCTCGAAGGGCCGTGGCGTGGTGGACGGCAACGGCATCTCGGTGAAGCTCTCGGCGCTGCACCCGCGCTACACCTGGTCGCAGCGCGAGCGCGTGCTGGCCGAACTGCTCCCCAGGCTCAAAGCCCTGTGCCTGCAGGCAAGGCGCCACGACATCGGCCTCAACATCGACGCCGAGGAGGCCGACCGCCTCGACCTCTCGCTCGATCTGCTCGAGGCACTCGCCACCGACGACGCGCTCGCCGGCTGGACCGGGCTGGGCTTCGTGGTGCAGGCCTACCAAAAGCGCGCCCCCTTCGTGCTCGACTTCGTCATCGACCTGGCGCGCCGCAGCGGCCAGCGCATGATGGTGCGTCTGGTCAAGGGCGCCTACTGGGACGCCGAGATCAAGCGCGCGCAGATCGACGGTCTCACCGGTTACCCGGTCTACACCCGCAAGGTCTACACCGACGTCTCCTACCTCGCCTGCGCCAAAAAACTGCTCGCCGCGCGCGACGTCATCTACCCGCAGTTCGCCACCCACAACGCGCACTCGCTGGCAGCGATCTTCCACCTCGCCGCCGCCGACGGCCGCGCCTGGCAGGCGGGCGACTACGAGTTCCAGTGCCTGCACGGCATGGGCGAGCCGCTCTACGACCAGATCGTCGGCCGCGCCGACCGCCACCGCCTGGTGCGCATCTACGCGCCGGTGGGCAGCCACGAGACCCTGCTCGCCTACCTGGTGCGTCGGCTGCTGGAGAATGGCGCCAACACCAGCTTCGTGAATCGCATCGTGGACGAGCGCGTACCCGTGGAGGAGCTGATCGCCGACCCGGTCGAACAGGCCGCCCCGCTCGCGGGCGCGCCGCATCCGAAGATCGCGCTGCCTTCCGAGTTGTTCGGCGCACAGCGCGCCAACTCCGCGAGCCATGACCTCGCCAGCGAGGCGGTGCGTGCGCGCATCGCCGCGGCGCTCGCCGCTTCGCGTGCCACACCCTTCGCCGCTGGGCCGATCATTGTCGGCAGCACCGCCGTCCCCGCCGCCGTGGATCCCGTCAGCAATCCTGCCGACCGTAACGAGATCGTCGGCGGCGTTGCCGAAGCCACGACCGCCGACATCGAGCGCGCGCTTGCCGCCGCCAGCGCCGCCGCGCCCGACTGGGCCGCCACCCCGGCTGCGGTGCGCAGCGATGCGCTGATCCACGCCGCCGCGCTGTTCGAGCGCGAAGCCGACACCCTGCTCGCCCTCGCCGTGCGCGAGGCCGGAAAGTCGTGGGCGAACGCGGTCGCCGAACTGC
>JBEOKH010000501.1:0-12817 GCA_040275625.1 Thauera sp.
GAAATAGGCGGTTTCTTCCAGGGTGTCGGTGCCGTGGGTGATCACGATGCCGTCGATCGCGGGATCGTCGACGAGCGCGTGCACGCGGCGGCACAGCACCAGCCAGTGCTGCGGCGTCATGTCCTTGCTGTCGATGCCGAATAGCTGGCGGGCGTCGATGCGGGCGAGCTCGGCCAGTTGTGGCACCGCGCCAATGAGGGCGTCGGGGCCAAGCTGGCCGGCGGTGTAGTCGCGGGTGTCGGTCGCCGAGCCCGCGGTGCCGGCGATGGTGCCGCCGGTGGTGAGGAGCGCGATGCGAGGCTTGCGGATGATCTGGAGGGCGTTGTGCTGCGGAATCATGACGGATCGTGTCGGGTGGCTGGGCAGTCAGGCGGTACCGGCGTCGCGCAGTGCGACGATGCGGCGCTCGCGCTCCTGTTCGAGCTGACGCAGCGCCGCATCGGGCGGAACGCCCAGGGTTTCGAGCACCCAGCCGGTGAGCTTGAGGCTGGATTCGAGCGTTTCCGGCACCACCACCGAGGCGCCGGCCTCGCGCAGCAGCAGTGCGTGCTTTTCGTCGCGGGCGCGGGCGATGACGCGCATCATCGGCGCCATGCGGCGGATGCCCTGCACCGCGTGGATGGCCGCTGCGGTGTGGTCCATGGTCAGCACCACCGCGCGCGCCCGGTCGATGCGCAGCTTGCGCAGCAGCTCGGGCCGGCTGGCGTCGCCGAACACCAGCGGAACGCCCGCCTTGCGCTGGTGGGCGATGAGGTGGGCGTCGTTCTCGATGGCGACGAAGGAGACGCCCTGCTCGCCCAGCATCTGGCCCACCATCTGGCCGACCCGTCCGTATCCGGCGATGATGACGTGACCACCGAGCTCGCCCAGTTCGGCGTCGTCTTCCGGCGCAGGCAGCGCTGCGCGGCGGTCGATGCCGTCGCCCAGGCTCTGGCCGAGGCGGGCCACCACCGGGGCGGCCAGCATGGAGACGCCGACCACGATCAGCATGAACTGGCCGATCTGGCGTTCCAGCAGGCCCAGGCCGAGCGCCATGCCGATGACGATGAAGGCGAACTCACCACCCTGGCCGAGCAGCAATCCACCCTCGGCCGCACGCCCCCACGACAGTCCGAACACGCGCAGCAACACGAATACGACCAGGGCCTTGAGGGTGAGCAGGCCGATCACCGAGAGCGGAATCCACAGCGGCTCGGCGAGCAGCGCGCGCAGATCGATGCCCATGCCCACCGACATGAAGAACAAGCCCATCAGCAGCCCCTTGAAGGGCTCGATGGTGATCTCGACCTCGTGGCGGAACTCGGTCTCGGCGATGATCAGGCCGGCCAGCAGCGCGCCGAGCGCCATCGACAGGCCCGCGAACCAGGTCAGTGCCGCCACGCCGAGCGTGGTCAGCAGGGTCAGTGCGGTGAAGGTGTCGGGTTGCTTGTCCACCGCAATCTGATGGAACAGGGGGCGCACCACGCGACGGCCGACGAGGTAGATCAGTACTACCGTGAGCACACCCTTGAGTACGGCGGTTCCGAGCAGTGTCGCGAAACTTCCCTCGCCGGCCGAGGCACCGAGAATGCTGATCAGCACCAGCAGCGGCACCACCGCGAGATCCTGAAAGAGCAGGATCGCGAACGCCGACTGACCGAGTGGCGTGCCGAGTTCGCGGCGCTGGATCAGCAACTGCATGACGATCGCGGTGGACGAGAACGCCAGCACCACACCGAGGATCACCGAGGCCTCGATGCTGTTGCCGAACCACAATGCCAGCGCGCCGACGGCCGCGGCCGAGATCGCGACCTGCAGCGCGCCGAGGCCGAACACCAGCCGACGCATCGACCACAGGCGCTCGATCGACATTTCGAGGCCGATCATGAACATCAGGAAGATCACCCCGAGCTCGGCGAGGAACTCGACCTGGTCTGGACGCGCGAAGGTGAACCACGACAACGCTGGCCAGCTGCCCGCCAGTGACGCGAGCCCGTATGGGCCGAGCAGGACGCCGACGGAGAGGAAGCCGAGCACCGCGTTGATGCGCAGCCGGGACAGCAGCGGCATCAGCACGCCGCTGAGGGCGAGGAAGAGGATCGTTTCCTTCAGGAAAGGGAAGTTGCCGTGGGCGTCCATGCAGGCGTCTTCAAATGGAATGACCTTTAAGTCTACGCCACCCCGCCCGCCGGTGCGTCGCAAGACTTGGCATCTTCCGTCAGGTTGTCGGCTGTCGCGGCACTTTCCTCCTGCTGCTGCAGCATCCACATCTGCGCGTAGGCGCCGCCCTGCGCCAGCAGCGCGTGATGCCGGCCGCGTTCGACGATGCGTCCCTGATCGAGCACGATGATCTCGTCCGCGTCCATGATCGTTGACAGGCGGTGGGCGATGACGAGTGCGGTGCGGCCTTGCGCGGCGCGCTCGATCTGCGCCTGGATGGCCTTCTCGGTCTTGGAGTCGAGCGCCGAGGTGGCTTCGTCGAAGATCAGGATGGCGGGGTTCTTCAACAGCGCGCGCGCGATCGCGACGCGCTGCTTCTCGCCACCGGAGAGCTTCAATCCGCGCTCGCCGACGCGGGTCTCGTAGCCCTCGGGCAACTGGCGGATGAAGTCTTCCAGTTGCGCAGCGTGCGCGGCCGCCTCGACCTCCGCGCGACTGGCGCTCGGGCGACCGTACTGGATGTTGTAGTACAGCGTATCGTTGAACAGCACCGTGTCCTGCGGGACGATGCCGATCGCCGCGCGCAGGCTGTCCTGGGTGAGGCTGCGCAGGTCGTGGCCGTTGATGCGCAGCGCGCCGCCCTGCACGTCGTAGAAGCGGTACAGCAGGCGGGCGAGCGTGGACTTGCCCGAGCCCGAGTGGCCCACCACCGCCACCGTGCTGCCGGTGGGGACGTCAAAATCCACGTCGAACAGGATTGGGCGTTTGGCGTCGTAGGCGAAGCTGACGTTCTCGAAGCGCACGCTTGCCGGGCCGGCAGGCAGGGCGTGGGCGTCGGGCGCGTCGGCGATCTCGCGGTGGGTGTGCATGAGGCCGAACATGCGCTCGATGTCGGTCAGCGACTGGCGGATCTCTCGGTAGAGCACGCCGAGGAAGTTGAGCGGGATGTAGAGCTGGATCATGAAGGCGTTGACCAGCACGATGTCGCCGATCGTCATCTCGCCACTGGCCACGCGGTCGGCCGCCTGCCACATCATCGCGGTGACCGCGATCGCGATGATCGCCGCCTGGCCCACGTTGAGCGCCGACAGCGAGTACTGGTTGGTGACCTGTGCCTTGGTCCATTTCTGCAGTTGCTCGTCGTAGCGCCGCGCCTCGAACTCCTCGTTGTTGAAGTATTTCACCGTCTCATAGTTGATCAGGCTGTCGATCGCGCGTGCGTTGGCGGCCGAATCCAGCTCGTTGGCCTCGCGGCGCAGCGCGGTGCGCCAGTTCGTCACCTTGACGGTGAACACGATGTAGATCGTCAGCGCAGTGAGCGTGATGAGCGCGAACACCGCGTCGTACTGCACCAGCAGGATGCCGATGACCATGCCGATCTCGATCAGCGTGGGCAGGATGGAGTACAGCGTGTAGCTGATCAGGGAGCCGATCGAGCGCGTGCCGCGTTCGATGTCGCGGGTGAGGCCGCCGGTCTGGCGCTCCAGGTGAAAGCGTAGCGACAGCGCGTGCAGGTGGCGGAACACGCGCAGCGAGATCTCGCGTACCGCCTGCTGAGTCACGCGCGCGAACACCACTTCGCGCAGCTCGGTCAGCAGCGAGGTCGAGAAGCGCAGCGCGCCGTAGGCCAGCAGCAGTGCCGCCGGCACCACGATGAAGGCTTGGGCAGGCGTGATCGTGAGGTCGTCGATCAGGTGCTTGAAGATGATCGGCACCGTCACGTTGGCGCCCTTGGCCGCGACCAGGCAGGCGAGCGCGAACAGCACGCGGACCTTGTAGGCCCAGATGAATGGGAACAGGCTCTTCAGTGTCTGCCAGTCGCGGCGTTCGGTCGGTTCGGGGGCGGGCAGGGCGGCGGCTGGAGCGCGTCTCATCGGGAGTCTGCTGGAGGGGGGGCGCCTGATTCTGTTGTGGCATCGACGGCGAGTCAAACACCGTTGCAGGGACACGCTGTTCCTGCTGGAGTCATTGCGTCCCCATGGCGCAACCGATGGGGGTTACGGTGTCGTTTAGCTTGACAGGTCATAAGAAAAACGTATGATTAAAACAAACGTTTGAAAGATATCGAGATCGATGGCCGCCAGTCCGCCTGCGACGAACACCGACACCCGTGACCGCATCCTTGATGCGGCCGAGCGCCTGTTCGTCGAGTACGGTTTCGACGGGACCTCGATGCGCATGATCACCAGTACGGCCAACGCCAATCTCGCCGCGGTCAATTACCACTTTGGCAGCAAGGATGCGCTGGTGCAGGAAGTCTTCCGGCGCCGCCTGACCGCATTGAATCAACGCCGCCTTGCCGCGCTCGACCGCCTCGAGGCCGACGCCTGTGGCGAGCCCCTCAAGCCGAGCCGCATCGTCGAGGCCTTCTTCGGCAACGCGCTCGAGCTCGCCGCCGACACCGAGCAGGGTGGATGTACCTTCATGCGCCTGCTCGCCCGCACCTATAACGAACCAAATGCCTTCGTACGCCAGTTCCTCGCCGAGGAATACGCCGAGGTGATGGATCGCTTCCTCGGTGCCCTCTTTCGCGCGCTTCCCGAGGTGCCGCGGGCCGAGATCCTGTGGCGCTTCCATTTCATGATCGGCGCGATGGCGTTCGCAATCGCCGGGCTCGGCGGATTGAGCGAACTGATCGACGACACACCACAAGACGACGACCCCGCCCGCTTGCTGCCGCGCCTGATGAGCTTCCTGCTCGGCGGCCTGCGCGCGCCCCTGCCGGGTGCGGAAGCAGCACCGACGAAATGAATTCACCCGCGGGCGCCGATTCCGGGCCTGCGGCAACAGGAGATGACGATGATGACCTGGATCTTGCTGATTTCCCTCCCTCCCTTGGCAGGCGCGCTCGCCTACGGGCGAGCGCCTCTTTTTTCCTGGTTGTTGGCAGGGCTGGCGTGGCTGGTGGCTGCAGGGTGGGCGGGTGGCTGGGGATTCGGGTGGACGCTGCTGGCGATGCTCGTGTTCGGCGGTGCGATGTGGGTTTTTCTGAGCGACTCGATTCGTCGCAGTCGCATCACCGCGCCGATCTTCAAGGCTTTCCGCGCGGCGCTGCCCACCATGTCGCAGACCGAAAAAGACGCCCTCGAGGCCGGCACCGTGTGGTGGGAAGGCGAACTCTTCGCCGGCAATCCCGACTGGAAAAAGCTGCAGGCCTACCCGTGGCCGAAGCTCACGTCCGAAGAGCAGTCCTTCCTCGACAACGAAACGACCGAACTCTGCAGCCTTACTCACGACTGGGAATGCACCCAGCAGGGCGATATGCCCGCCGCAGTCTGGCAGTTCATCAAGGCCAAGGGCTTTCTGGGCATGATCATCCCCAAGGAGTACGGCGGCAAAGGCTTCTCGGCCTATGCGCACTCTCAGGTGGTCACCAAGCTGTCGACGCGCTCCTCTGCCCCGGCAGTTACCGTGATGGTGCCCAACTCGCTCGGCCCGGCCGAGCTGCTGCTGCACTACGGCACGCCCGAGCAGAAGCAGCACTACCTGCCGCGACTTGCGAGCGGCGCGGATATCCCGGCATTCGCGCTTACAAGCCCGTGGGCGGGTTCGGACGCTGCCTCCATCCCCGACGCCGGTGTGGTGTGCAAGGGCGATTGGAAGGGCGAGGAAGTGCTGGGCATGCGCGTCACCTTCGACAAACGCTACATCACGCTCGCGCCAGTGTGCACCGTGTTCGGGCTGGCCTTCCACCTCTACGACCCGGATCACCTGCTCGGTGGCGACGAGGTGCTCGGCATCACCTGCGCGCTCATCCCGCACGACCACCCCGGCGTGGACATCGGCCGCCGCCACTTCCCCCTCAACGCGGTGTGGATGAACGGCCCGGTGCGCGGCAAGGACGTGTTCGTGCCGCTCGACTTCATCATCGGCGGTCCGAAGATGGCCGGCCAGGGCTGGCGCATGCTGATGGAGTGCCTGGCCGCCGGGCGCAGCATCTCGCTGCCCGGCTCCAACACCGGCATGCAGAAGATGGTGGCGCGCGCCGTCGGTGCCTATGCCCGTGTGCGCTATCAGTTCAAGACCGCGATCGGCCGCTTCGAGGGCGTGGAGGAAGCGCTCACCCGCATCGGCGCCAATACCTATCTGTCCGACGCCGCGCGCGTGATGACTGCTGGCGCGATCGACCTCGGCGAGAAGCCCTCAGTGGTGTCGGCGATCGTCAAGTACCACGTCACCGAGCGTGCCCGCCAGACGGTGAACGACGGCATGGACGTGATCGGCGGCAAGGGCATCTGCCTCGGCCCGCAGAACTTCCTCGGCCGTGCCTACCAGCAGATCCCGGTCGGCATCACGGTTGAAGGCGCCAACATCCTCACCCGCAGCCTGATCCTGTTCGGCCAGGGCGCGATCCGCTGCCATCCTTATGTACTCAAGGAAATGCACGCCGCGCAGCAGGGCGACCTGGTCGCTTTCGACAAGGCCTTGTGGGGTCACGTCGGCTTCACCGTGTCGAACGCCGCGCGCGCGCTGATCATGGGGTTGACCGGCTCGCATTTCGTCAAGGTGCCCGTGGGCGTGGCGCCAGAAACCCGGCGCTACTACCAGCAACTCACCCGCTTCTCGGCCGCATTCGCCTTCATCGCCGACATCTCCATGGGCACCATGGGCGGCGCGCTCAAGCGCAAGGAAAAACTCTCCGCGCGGCTGGGCGACATCCTGTCGCTGATGTATCTGGCCACCGCCACGCTCAAGCGCTTCGAGTCCGAAGGCCGCCACGCCGCCGACGCACCGCTGATGCACTGGGCGATCTGGGATTGCATGTTCCGCATCCAGCAGGCTTTCGAAGGCGTGATCGCCAACTTCCCGAACAAGCTCTTCGCCTTCGTGCTGCGCAGCGTGATCGTGTTTCCGCTCGGCCGGCCCTATGTCGTGCCCTCGGACAAGCTCGGCCACCAGGTCGCCGCGCTGCTGCTCGAGCCCTCGCCCACTCGCGACCGGCTGACCTCGGACGTGCATCTGTCCTCCGACGTCGAAGAGCCGATCGGTGCGCTCGAGGCTGCGCTCGCCGCGACGCTGGCCGCCGACCCGGTGGATGCCAAGCTCAAGGATGCTCGCCGGCAGGGGCGCTTCGATCCGAAGGTGCTGGCCGCGGGGGACGTCGACGAGATCTGGCGCCTTGCGCTACATGCTGGCGTGATCAGCGAGCAGGAGTTCGCGCTCGTCGAGCGTCGCAATCAGCTGCGCGACAAGGTGATCCGTGTCGATGACTTCCCCTACGACTTCGGCCTCAAGTCGGTGATGCGCAAGCTCCACGGGCATTCCCCGGCGCAGGACAAGGTGGCGGAATGAGCAGGGCCGTCTATGTCGTCGATGGCGCTCGCACGCCCTTCCTCAAGGCGAAGAACGCCCCCGGTCCCTTCACCGCGTCCGATCTCGCCACCGCGGCGGGCAGCGCCCTGCTGATGCGCCAGCCCTTCGCGCCCGACCAGCTCGACGAGGTCATCCTGGGCTGTGCCAGCCCCTCGCCCGACGAGGTCAACATCGGCCGCGTGGTCGCGCTGCGCCTGGGTTGCGGCGACAAGGTGCCGGGCTGGACCGTGATGCGCAACTGTGCCTCGGGCATGCAGGCGATCGATTCCGCGATCGCCAACCTCCAGTGTGGGCGCAGCCAGCTCGTACTCGCCGGCGGCGTCGATGCGCTCTCGCACGCGCCGCTGCTGTTCTCCGAGAAGATGGTGCGCTGGCTTGCGGGCTGGTATGCGGCCCGGACCACCGGCGCCAGGCTGGCGATGCTCAAGTCCTTCCGCCTCGGCCATCTCGCGCCGGTGATCGGCATCATGAAGGGCCTCACCGACCCGATCGTCGGCCAGCTGATGGGCCAGACCGCCGAGAGCCTGGCGTGGAAGTTCGGCATCACGCGCGCGGACATGGACGCCTTCGCGGTCGAGAGCCACCGCCGCGTGTGCGCCGGCCAGGACGCCGGGCATTACGCCGACGAGATCGTCCCGTTGATCGACCGCGACGGCCAGGTGTACGCCGCAGACGACGGCGTGCGGCGCGACTCCTCGATGGCCAACCTCGCCAAGCTCAAGCCCTTCTTCGACAAAAAATACGGGCGCGTCACCCCCGGCAACAGCTCGCAGATCACTGACGGCGCGGCGTGGATGGTGCTTGCCTCGGAAGAGGCGGTCGAGCGCCACGGCTTGAAGCCGCTCGGGCGCATCGTCGACAGCCAGTGGGCGGGCCTCGCGCCCGACCAGATGGGGCTCGGCCCGGTGCATGCCACGATGCCGATCCTGCAACGCCACAATCTCGCGCCCAACGACCTCGACGCCTGGGAGCTCAACGAGGCCTTCGCAGCCCAGGTCATCGCCTGCCTGCGCGCCTTCGAGGATGGCGACTACTGCCGTACGCACTTCGGTGTCGATGCGCCGGGCGCGCCCGATGCCGCGCGCCTCAACGTGGATGGCGGCGCGGTCGCGCTCGGCCACCCGGTGGGCGCGAGCGGTGCGCGCATCGTGCTGCATCTGCTCGAAGTGCTGCGCCGCAAGGGCGGCGGGCGCGGTTTGGCGTCGATCTGCATCGGCGGCGGGCAGGGCGGGGCGATGCTGGTGGAGACGGTGCGATGAGCGCGAAGATGGAAAACGACTGGAAGCATTGGCGCCTGCGCCGTGAGGAGACCGGCCTGGCCTGGCTGGAACTGGACAAGGCGGACAGCAGCACCAATGTGCTTTCCCCCGAGCTGATGAACGAATTCGCGGGCGTGCTCGATGCGCTCGATGCCGCGCCGCCCAAAGCGCTGGTGATCGCCTCGGCCAAGCCCGCCGGCTTCATCGCCGGCGCCGACATCGAGGAGTTCGCCCGCCTGGATTCGGTGCTCGCCGCGCGCATGCTGGTCGAGCGCGGCTGGCTGCTCTACAACCGCCTCGCTGCGGTGCCGTACCCGACGCTGGCGCTGATCCGCGGTCACTGCATGGGCGGCGGACTGGAGCTCGCGCTCGCCTGCCGCCACCGCATCGTGGTCGACGAGCCGGGCACCAGGCTCGCGTTGCCTGAGGTCATGCTCGGCATCGTCCCCGGCTGGGGGGGAATGCTGCGCCTGCCCGAGCTCATCGGCCCGGCCGCGGCGCTCGACCTGATGCTGAGCGGCAAGAGTGTCGATGCGAAGAAGGCCAAGCGCCTCGGGCTGGCCGACGACTGCGTGCCGGCGCGGGTCATGGAGTCGGCTGCGCGCATCGTGGCGCTCGGCGGCAAGCCCGTGAGAAAGCTGCCAGCGCAGGAACGCGCCACGCGCTGGGCCATGAACGGCCCGCTGCGCAAGATGGTCGCCGACAAGGCGCGCGCCCAGGCGGCGCGCAAGGTCAGTCGCGCCAACTACCTGGCCCCCTTCGCGATCGTCGACATCTGGGAAAACTACGGAGGCAACGCGCTCGACGTGCCGGCGGGCGATCCGTCCTCGCTCGACACCATTTTCACCTCGCCCACCGCGCGCAACCTGGTGCGCGTCTTCCACCTGCAGGAGCGCCTCAAGGCCTTCGGCAAGGACAGCGACTTCGCGCCGCGCCACGTGCATGTGGTGGGCGCGGGCGTGATGGGCGGCGACATCGCCGCGGTGTGCGCGCTGCGCGGCATGACGGTGACGCTGCAGGACCAGTCCGTCGAGCGCATTGCGCCCGCAATCGCCCGCGTCGCCAAGCTCTTCGAGCACCGCCACAAGGGCGACGCCCGGGAGGTGCGCTTCACCCTCGACCGCCTGATTCCCGACCCGAAGGGTGAGGGTGCAGCGCGCGCCGACGTGATCATCGAGGCGATCTTCGAGAACCTCGAGGTCAAGCGCGCGCTGTTCGCCGAGCTCGAGGCGCGTGCCAAGCCCGACGCGGTGCTCGCCACCAACACCTCCAGCCTGCGCCTCGAAGACATCGCTACGGCATTGAAAGACCCCTCGCGCCTGGTCGGCATCCACTTCTTCAACCCGGTGCCGATGCTGCCGCTGGTCGAGGTGGTGCAGGGCGAGGCCACCGACGCCGAGGTGCTGCGCCGCGCCACCGGTTTCGTGCGCCGCATCGACAAGCTGGCGCTGCCGGTCAAGAGCGCGCCTGGCTTCCTGGTCAACGCCGTGCTCGGCCCCTACATGCTCGAAGCGCTGCGCTGCGTCGAGGAAGGCATCCCCCCCGAAACGGTGGACGCCGCGCTGGTCGAATTCGGCATGCCGATGGGGCCGGTCGAGCTGGTCGACACCGTGGGCCTGGACATCGCCGTGGCCGCGGGCAAGGCGCTCGCGGGCGAGGGCGCCGAGCCGCCCGCGCGGCTGCTGAAGCTGGTCGGCGAAGGCAAGCTCGGACGCAAGAGCGGCGAGGGCTATTACCGCTGGGTGGATGGCAAGGCGGTCAAGGGAGAAGGCAAGGATACGGCGAAGGGCGGGCTGCTCGGTGGGCTCTTGAGCAGGCTGCCAGGCAAGCGCGTGTCGGAGGCCCCCCCGCCCATCTCCGCCGGCCTTGCTGAGCGCGTGCTCGCGCCCCTGCTCGCCGCCACGCAGCGCTGCGTGGACCGGGGCGTGGTTGCCGATGCCGATCTGGCCGACGCCGGCGTGATCTTCGGCACCGGCTTCGCGCCGCATACGGGCGGTCCGCTGAACTACTGCGTTGAAAAGGGAAAACCCGAATAGGAACCACTTTTGGCGTGGCGGATGGTGCGGACATCATAGGTGACTCGCATGAACTGCATCGTTGCTGCGAGAGAGGGCGACCGCAGCGAGGAATCAAGGATGGTTCGCAGCAGTCAGTCGCACCCCCCAGGGCGCCGGGGTGCAGATTCCAATACCAGGTGCCAGGTACGCCACCGGGAGAAACCCGGGGCTTTTTGATCTTAGTGAGGAGACCCGAAATGCAGAAAATCCTGATCGCCCGCTTGCTGCCCGCAGCACTACTGGCCCTCGCAAGCGGCACCGCCTCGGCGGCTGGCTTCCAGTTGCTCGAGCAGAACGCCAGCGGCATCGGCAACGCCTACGCCGGCTCGGCCGCGGTGGCTGAGAACGCCAGCACCATCTTCTACAACCCCGCCGGCATGACGCAGCTCCAGGCGCGCGAAATGTCGGTTGGTCTTTCGCTGGTGCGGCCGAGCTTCAAGTTCACGGATCAAGGTTCGAGTGCGGGCGTGCTGTCCGGGAGCGCTCAGGACGCGGGTGACTGGGCGGCGCTGCCGAATGCCTACCTGTCGTGGGCGCTCGACAAGGATCTTTACGTCGGCGTTGGCCTTGGCGCGCCGTTTGGCCTTGTCACCGAGTACAACCGTGACTGGATTGGGTCGGCGCATTCGATCAAATTTGACATCAAAACGATGAATATCAATCCGTCGATTGCCTGGCGGGTGAATGAGAAGGTCTCGCTCGGCTTCGGCTTGAACTGGCAGCGCATGGAGGCGGAGTACGTTCGGCGGGCAGGCATCGTGGACCTTCCCGCGGGTGTCGGCGGGGTGCCCATTCCCCGTCCTCTGAGCCAGTCTTTTGCTACGCTCGATGCGGATGATGACTCCTGGGGCTGGAACGTCGGGGCGCTATTCACCGTTTCCGACGCGACCAAGGTCGGCGTCTCCTACCGCTCCAAGATCAAGCATGAGCTGGAGGGAAGCCTGTCGGTGACGGGGCCGAACCCTGTGTTCAACACCGTGGGGTCTTCGGGCGCGAATGCCACGGTGGAACTGCCGGATATCTTCATCTTCAGTGTCGCGCACAAGCTCGATCCGAGGTGGGAACTGCTCGGCGATGTCTCATGGACTGGCTGGAGCAGCGTCGACAAGGTCGACATCGTGCGAAGCTCCGGAGCGTTGGCCCAGACCCTGGATACCGACTTCCAGGACACCTGGCGCGTCGCCCTCGGCGCGAACTACCAGCTCAACGACGCCTGGAAGCTGAAGTTGGGCGTGGCCTTCGACGAGACCCCGGTCAAGAACGCAGAGAAGCGCCTGACCTCGCTGCCTGACAACGACCGCATCTGGTTCTCCTTCGGTGGCCAGTGGAAGGCGAGCAAGGCGTCCACGCTCGATATGGGGGTGTCCTACCTGTACGTGGACGACACGGAGATCAATAACGGCAACGCAGCGGATGTGCAGAAAGGCCTCGTCAAGGGCGAATACGACTCCAGCGTCTGGATTCTCGGCGCGCAGTATTCGATGTCCTTCTAAAGCATGCTCGGAGGGTGGCCCAGGTTGCTTGCGGCGGGAGCCGCTTGCATTCGTTGACCGCCCATCGCCGGGCACAACGTGAAAGGCATGCGCGCACGGGACGCGCATCTCCGCAAGCCAATGCTTGCGTCCTGCATTTTCCCGCTACCCGGAGAACCGAATGAGCCGTCTCATCATCCGTAAAGTCGCCGTCCTCGGCGCCGGTGTCATGGGGGCGCAGATCGCTGCCCATTGCGCCAACGCCGACGTGCCGGTGATCCTGTTCGACCTGCCGGCGAAGGACGGCGACGCCAACGGCATCGCCAGCAAGGCTGTCGCCGGCATGAAGAAGCTCGATCCGGCGCCTTTCGCCGCCAAGGACCGCGCGCAGTACATCGAGCTCGCCAACTACGGCAGCGACCTCGCGCGCCTGGGCGAATGCGACCTCGTGATCGAGGCGATTGCCGAGAAGATGGAGTGGAAGCTCGACCTCTACGCCAAGGTCGCGCCGCACCTGAAGGCGGGCGCGATCTTCGCCTCCAACACCTCCGGCCTGTCGATCGAGGCGCTCGCCGCC
>JBEOKH010000502.1:0-8250 GCA_040275625.1 Thauera sp.
CGTGTGCTCTTCCGATCTGCGCTGGTCGAGGGTGGACGGGTGAGCCACGAGGGGCGGGTGATCACCAAGCCGGCACTGGCGCTGGCGCCCGACGCACGGCTCGCGGTGGCGCCGGACGCGAGCACGCGCTTGGCGCCACCCACGAAACCAGGCTGAACCAGCCTCGATGAGCCGACCCGTCGCGCAGCGACGGCGACGGCAAGCACGAACTCTTCCTCCACGCCCTCCGCACGCCGGGCGGCGATATTGCACCGGATACACCATGAGCACCGAAATCTCGATCGAGTTCTTCCCGCCCACCACGACCGAGGGCGCCGAGAAGCTGCACGCCACCTGCGCCAGGCTCGCTGCGCTGAAGCCCACCTTCTTCTCGGTGACCTACGGCGCCGGCGGCTCCACCCGCGAGCGCACCTTCGCCACCGTGAAGGAGATCGCCGCCGCCGGCTTCGCGGCCGCACCCCACCTGTCGTGCGTCGGCTCGTCGCGCGACAGCATCCGCGAGATCGTGCACGAGTACATGGACGCCGGCATCCGCCGCATCGTGGCACTGCGTGGCGACCTGCCCTCGGGCACGGGGGCTGCGGGCGAGTTCCGCTACGCGAACGAGCTGGTCGAATTCATCCGTGCCGAGACCGGCGACCGCTTCCACATCGAGGTCGCCGCCTACCCGGAGTGGCACCCGCAGGCGAAGAGCCCGAAGGACGACCTCGCCGCCTTCAAGCGCAAGGTCGATGCCGGCGCCAACTCGGCAATCACGCAGTACTTCTACAACGTCGACGCCTACCTCAGCTTCGTCGATGCGACACACAAGCTGGGCATCGACATCCCGATCGTGCCCGGCATCATGCCGATCGGCAGCTTCAGCAAGCTGGCCCGCTTCTCGGATGCCTGCGGCGCCGAGATCCCGCGCTGGATGCGCAAGACCTTCGAGAGCTATGGCGACGACACCGATTCGATCCGCGCCTTCGGCCTCGACGTGGTCACCCGGCTGTGCGAGAAGCTCATCGCCGAAGGCGCGCCCGGGCTGCATTTTTACAGCATGAACGTGGCCGGACCGACCACCGAGATCTGCCGGCGACTGGGGCTGGCTGCCTGACCAGGGTAATCGCGCACGCGATCGTGCGCCGAATGTGACTTATGTAGCTCAAGTCCGGGCGGCGCGGGCCGTAGATTCTGGTTACAAGAACGACATCTTCTGCCGCCCGCACCATGCCGGCAGCCCGGACCCGCCGCCATGCGACTCGCACCCTTCCCCACCGGCCCTGCCCACGGCATCGGCCGGCTCCGGCCTGTCTCACCCTCCCGTAGCCCTGCCCTGCGCCAGCTCACCCGGCTGCTGTACTCCTGTACGCTCGCGCTGCCGCTTGCGACGGCGGCCGAGGAGCTCGCCGACCTGAGCCTGGAGCAATTGATGGCGGTGCCGGTGGTGGGCGCCTCGAAGTACGAACAGACGCAGGACCGCGTCGCCGCCGCCGTCACCGTGATCACCCGCGACGAGATCCGCAGCTTCGGCTGGCGCACGCTTGACGAGGCCCTCGCCACCCTGCCCGGCGTGCACACCACCTACGACCGTCAGTACTCCTACGTCGGCGTGCGCGGCTTCGGCCTCGCCGGCGACTACATGACCCGCGTGCTGGTCACCATCGACGGCGTGCGCGTCAACGAACCGATGTACGACGGCGCCCCCTTCGGGCGCATGCTGCCGCTCGACATGGATCTGGTCGAGCGCATCGAATTCATCCCCGGCCCGGGCGGCGCGGTGTACGGCCAGAACGCCATGTTCGGCGTGGTGAATGTGATCACCCGCAAGGGTGCGGCGCTCGACGGCGGCGAGTTCTCGGCCTCGTGGCAGTGGCCGCAGGCGACGCGCGAAGCGCGGGTGAGCTGGGGCAAGCGCCTCGACAACGCGCTCGAGCTGATGGTGTCGGCCGCGATCCTGCGCAGCGACGGCGACGACCTGTGGATGGATTTCGGCGACCTGGGCAGCGGCCTCGCTCGCGGCCAGGACGGCGAACGCGACCAGGAATTCAACCTCACCGCCCGCCGCGGCGCCTGGTCCTTCGGGCTCGCCCACGGCGACCGCCGCAAGGACGACCCCACCGGCATCTACGGTACCGACCCGTTGACACCCGGCAGCTTCCAGGGCGACCGCTACACCACCGCCGATCTCGGCTACGCCGCCGCCCTCTCCGACACGCTCTCGCTGGCGGCGCGCGCTTTCGTCGGCGACTACCGCTACGAGAGCACGCTGATCTTCGATGGCCTGCCGTACGGCTATCCGGCCTCCGCCGCCTGGCACGGCGCCGAACTGCAGCTGGTGTCGACCACACCCGCCCGCCACACCCTGATGGTGGGTGCGGAGTACCAGCGCAACCAGCGCATCGACCAGAACATCCTCGACTACGCCGACCCGGCCTCTGATTACAACTGGCGCGACCGCCGCGACGGCTACCGCACCGGCATCTTCGTGCAGGACGAGTGGCGCCTCACCGACACCCTCGCCAGCACGCTCGGCCTGCGCGCCGACCACAACAACATCACCGGCACCCAGCTCAGCCCGCGCCTCGGCCTGATCTGGACCGCCAGCGCGCGCAATACGCTCAAGCTTCTGTACGGCCGCGCGCACCGTGCCCCGAACGCCTACCAGACCTACTACGACGAGCCCGGCTTGCAGAACCCCAACCCGAACCTCGGCGGCGAGCAGGTCGACACCACCGAGCTGGTGCTCGATCACCGCGTCTCCACCGATTTTCACCTGCGCGCCTCGCTGTACCGCTGGAAGATCGACAACCTGGTCACCCTCGTCACCACCAATGGTGTCGGCCAGTACGCGGCTGTCGGCACCGTCGACAGCCGCGGTCTCGAGCTCTCCGCCGACCGCACCTGGCGCAACGGCGCCCGCCTGCGCGCCAACGTCTCCTTCCAGCACGCCACCGACGCGGCCAGCGAGCGCGTCGAGAACTCGCCGCGCGTGCTTGGCCGGGTGAACTTCTCCACCCCGCTGCCGGCTACGCCACTGCGCATGGGCGTCGAGCTCGCCTACGACGGCAAGCGCCGCAGCCCCGCCGGCGACACGGTCGACGGCCGCTGGCTATCGAACCTGCACCTGGTGGCGGAGCGCTGGCTCCCCGGCACGGAAATCTCGTTGAGCGTGCTGAACCTGTTCGACGAGGACTATGCCCACCCGAGCGCCGGTGCGCCCACCCACTGGACCGACCGCATCGCCCAGGACGGTCGCAGCCTGCGCCTCAAGTTCGACTACCGGTTCTGAGATCCATGCGCGCGCCGTCCTGCCGTCCGCCCCCCTGGCGCCGCATCGCGCGCCCGTTGCGGGCCTGCGCCGGAGCGCTGTGGCTGGCCGGATCGGTGGCGTTTGCCCAGCCGTCCGGCGGCCCGGCTGACGAATACCGCCTCAAGGCCGCCTTCCTGTTCAACTTCGCCACCTTCACCACCTGGCCCGAAAGCGGTGACACCCGCCTGGCGGTGTGCGTGTATGGCGACGACCCCTTCGGCGTCCACCTCGACACGATCGCCGGCCGCAAGGTCGGTGAGCGTACGCTGCGGGTGCTGCGCGTGAGCACCGTGGACGCGCTCGACGCGTGCCAGATGGTGTTCGTCACCCGCGCGATGATCGGCAACCTCGGGCGTGTACTCGACCGCGTGGACGGCCGACCGGTGCTGATCGTGGCCGACAGCCCGGGCGCGATCGAACACGGCGTCATGCTCAACATGGACAGCAGCGCCGGACGCATCGGCTTCTCCGCCAACCTCGCCGCTGCGCGCCGCCGGGGGCTCGCCATCAGCGCCAGACTCCTCAACCTCGCCATCGAGATCAAGCAATGAAGCTCCGCCCTCCTGACGACGACAGCCGCATGACGCTCGGCGAGAAGCTGCGCCGGGTCAGCCAGCGCGCGCTCGGCCTCGCGGTGCTGCTGCTGGCGATCGCGATCACGCTCGGCAGCCTGGTGATCAGCGCGCTCGCGCTCGAGAGCAACACCCGCGTGATGGCCCGCGTGCTCGCCGACAACGCCGCCGCCAGCCTGATGTTTCTCGACAACACCGCCGCCGGCCGCGTGCTCGCCACTCTCGAACGGCTGCCCGACGTGCGCGGGGCAGCGATCTTCGACGTGAACGGCATCGAGTTCGCACGCCACGGAAAGTTCGTCGTCGAAGGCCGGGAAGCGCCGAGCCTGTCCGCCGAGCACGCACATTTCAATCGCAGCACCCTGCACATGACGCAGCCGATCGTCGAGGGCGGCAATGTGGTGGGCGTCCTCGACCTCGACCTCGACCTGCGTCCGCTCTATCTGCAGGTGCTCGCCCACGCCACGATCACGGCGATCGCCGCCGCGCTCGCACTGCTGCTCGCCACCCGCACGCTCAGGCGGCTCAACCGCGCGGTGCTGCGCCCGCTGTCGACCCTGTCGGCGCTGATGGTCCGGGTCGCGCACAGCGAGGACTACGGCGCGCGTGCCGAACCGAGCCGGATCGTCGAGCTCGACGCGCTTGCCAGCGGCTTCAACCGCATGCTCGGCCAGATCGCCGAACGCGACGCCCGCCTCGCCGCCCACCGCGACCACCTCGAGGACGAGGTCGCCGCGCGCACCGAGGAGCTGGTCCGCGCC
Organism: Thauera sp.; assembly: GCA_040275625.1. Taxonomy (GTDB): domain Bacteria; phylum Pseudomonadota; class Gammaproteobacteria; order Burkholderiales; family Rhodocyclaceae; genus Thauera. The sequence goes on from JBEOKH010000502.1 coordinate 4,626, forward strand.
AAGGAGGCCGCCGAGGCCGCCAGCCAGGCCAAGAGCGACTTCCTGGCGACGATGAGCCACGAGATCCGCACCCCGATGAACGGCGTGCTCGGCATGACCGAGCTGCTGCTCGACACCGGCCTCAACCACGAGCAGCGCCATTTTGCCGAGGCGGTGGAACACTCCGGTCGCCACCTGCTCGGCATCATCAACGACATCCTCGACTTCTCGAAGATCGAATCCGGTCACCTCGAGCTCGAGGAGGTGGAGTTCGAGCTCGGTGATCTGCTCGAAGGCACGCTGGCAATGTTCGCGCAGCCCGCCGAGAAGAAGGGCCTCGAGCTGATCGCCGACCTGCCGTCCGAGGTCCGCCGCTGCCTGCGCGGCGACCCGTTCCGGCTCCGCCAGATCGTCGGCAACCTGGTCAACAACGCGGTCAAGTTCACCGAGTGCGGCGAGGTCGTGGTGCGTGCGCGCCTGCTCGAGGACGGCACCGATGACTGTCACCTGCGCATCAGCGTCGAGGACACGGGCATCGGCATCCCGACGCACGCGCAGCAGAAGATCTTCGAGCAGTTCTCCCAGCTCGACGGCTCGACCACCCGCCAGTACGGCGGCACCGGCCTCGGCCTGGCGATCTGCCGCCGCCTGGTCGGCCTCATGGAGGGCGCGATCGGCGTCGCCAGCCAGCCCGGCGAGGGCGCCTGCTTCCACGTCGACCTGCACCTGCCCAAGGGTCACAGCACGCCCGAGGTGCTGCGCTGCGGCATCGAGCTGGCCGGCGTGCGTGCGCTGGTGGTCGACGACAACGCCACCAACCGCGAGATCCTGCTGCGCCAGCTCCAGGGCTGGGATATGCGGGTGGCGGTTGCAGCCGACGGCGCTGGCGCGCTCGAACGGCTCGTGCACGCCGCGGGTGCGGGCGAAGGCTTCGACATCGCCGTGCTCGACATGCACATGCCACGCATGGACGGCCTGCAGCTCGCCACGGCGATCCGGAGCGACCCCGCGCTCGCCGGCGTGCGCCTGGTGGTGCTGACCTCGAGCTACTCCAGCGCCAGCGTGCGCGAGCGCGAGCGCGCCGGCATCCTGCGCTGCGTGCACAAGCCGATCCGCCAGGCCGAACTGAATGAGGTCCTGTGCAGTGCGCTGCGCGGGCCGCTTGCGGGTGCGGCCAGCCCCGCGACCGATGAGATCCGTGAGGTGGCGCTCGGCGGTCGCGTGCTGCTGGCCGAGGACAACCCGGTCAACCAGCAGGTCGGCCAGGCCATGCTGCAGAAGCTCGGCCTCGCGGTGCGCTTCGCCAACAACGGCGAGGAGGCGCTGCGGCTGGCCTCGACCGAGGACTTCGACCTCATCCTGATGGACTGCCACATGCCGTTGATGGACGGCTACGAGGCCAGTGCCGCGATCCGCGCGCTGAACGCCGGGCCGCGGGTCCCGATCGTGGCCCTCACCGCCAACGTCATGGAAGGCAACCGCGAGCGCTGCCTGGCGGCGGGCATGGACGACTTCCTCGCCAAGCCCTACTCGCTAGAGCAGCTGCAGGCCACGCTGCAGCGCTGGATGGCAGCCGCCCCTGCCGCGACCACGCCGGCCCTACCCGCCCCCGCCACGGCAGCGAGCGACGCGGCACCGCCGGCGGTCGATCGCACCTTCATCGAGCAGCTCCGCGAGCTCGACCCCGACGGCGGCATGGCGCTCGCTGCGCGCATCCTCGGCATCTATGTCGATAGCAGCGCAGCGACCTTCGCCGAGGTCGAGCGTGCCACGGCCGCAGGAGCGTCCATGGACCTGCGCCGGGCTGCGCACAGCCTCAAGTCGAGCGCCGGCAACGTCGGCGCGAAGCGCCTGTCGGCGCTGCTCAAGGCCTTCGAGACGATGGGCAAGGACGGCCGCATCGACGACGCACGCGCGCAACTCGACGAACTGCGCGCAGAACACACCCGTGTGCGCGAGGACATCCACACCCTGCTGGAGGAAATCAGCTGATGAACACGCGCCGCATCCTGGTCGCCGACGATGACCCGACCGCGCGCCTGCTGATGCAGGCCGCGCTCGGCAAGGCCGGCTTCGAGGTGACCCTCGCCGAAGACGGCACGCAGGCCCTGCAGGCGTTCCGGGCCGAGCGCTTCGACATGGTGCTGCTCGACGTCGACATGCCGGGCATGGACGGTTACGCGGTGTGCGCGGCGCTGCGCAAGTACTGCGGCGACGCGCTGCCGATCGTGATGGTCACCGGCATGGACGACACCGCCTCGATCGAAGCGGCCTTCGAAGCGGGCGCGACCGACTTCGTCGCCAAGCCGATCAGCTGGCCCTTGCTCGGTCACCGCGTGCGCTACGTGCTGCGCGCGACCCGCGCCGCCGCCGCGCTGCGCGTGGCCAACGCGCGCAACGCCGCCATGCTCGACGCCTTTCCCGACACCCTGCTACGCATCGATGACGCCAACCGCGTCGTCGAACTGCGCGCCGCGCCCACCGGTGTGCGCAGTTGTTGCATGCCATCGGTCGGTGACACGCTGAGCGAAGCCTACCCGCCCGCGGTGGCGACACTGCTCGTGCAAGCACTGCAGGAAGCCCGGCGCAACGGCCAGCCGCGCACGGTGGACTTCCCGCTCGACTGCGAGACCGGGCGCCCCTACCACCAGGAGGCGCGCGTGAGCGCGATCGACGGCGGCGAAGCCCTGTGCCTGCTGCGCGACATCACCGAGCGCAAGGAGTACGAGGCCCGCATCCACCGCCTCGCCTATTTCGACAGCCTGACCGGGCTGGCGAACCGGCGCGGCTTTCTCGAGCGGCTCGAGCGCGAGATCCGTCGCGCCCAGCAGAACAAATGGCGACTGGCGGTGCTGTTCCTCGACCTCGATCGCTTCAAGGGGGTCAACGACACGCTCGGCCACGCCGCCGGCGATGCCCTGCTGCAGCAGGCAGCCGAGCGCCTGCGGGCGATCACCCGGCCGAGCGACATCCTGGCGCACGACAGCAGCGGCCTCGGCGCGGCCGAGTTCGCCCGCCTCGGCGGCGACGAATTCACCGTGCTGCTGCCGATGATCACCCGTGCCGACGACGCGCTGGTGATCGCCGAGCGCATCCGCGCCAGCATGGGCACGCCGTTCACCATCGCCGGCCAGACGCTCGGCCTGACCACCAGCATTGGCATCGCCGTGTTCCCGGACGACGGCCAGGACGCGGCCACACTGATCAAGCACGCCGACACCGCGATGTATGACGCCAAGGCCAACGGCCGCAACGGCTGCCGCTACTACAACCCGGCACTCACTGCTGACGCGGTGCATCGCGTCGAGCTCGAGGCCGGCCTGCGTCGCGCCCTCGCCAACGACGAGTTCCTGCTGATGTACCAGCCCCAGCTCGAGGTACGCGACGGCTGCATCACCACCGTCGAAGCCCTCGTGCGCTGGCAACCGCCCGGCGGCGAACTGGTGCCGCCGCTCGACTTCATCCCCTTCGCCGAGGAGTGCGGGCTGATCGACGCCATCGGCGCCTGGGTGCTGCAGCGCGCCTGCCGCGATGCCGCGGCGTGGTTGCAGTGCGGTCTCGACCTGCGGGTGGCGGTCAACCTGTCGCCGATGCAGTTCCGCGCCAGCGCCCTGCTCGACACCGTGCGCGACGCGCTTGCCGCGAG
>JBEOKH010000503.1:0-2332 GCA_040275625.1 Thauera sp.
CGGCTGACCCGGCGCGCCCCGATGTCCGCGCCCGCCTCCACACTGCGCCGCACCCTCCGCTGGCTGGGGCGCGGACTCGGCATCGCGATCCTGCTGGTACTGTTCTGGCAGGCGGTGCTGTTCACCCAGGTGGTGTGGTGGAGCCGCTTCGATCCCGGCGACACCAGCTTCATGCGCATCCGCCTCGCCGAACTGCGCCAGACCGATCCGAAAGCCGGGCTGCGCCAGCAGTGGGTGCCCTACGAGCGCATCTCGATCCACCTCAAGCGTGCGGTGGTCGCCGCCGAGGACGACCGCTTCCTCGACCACGACGGCTTCGACTGGGAAGGCATCGAGCGCGCGCTCGAACGCAACGCCGAGCGTGGCCGCATCGCCTCGGGGGGCTCGACGATCAGCCAGCAGCTCGCCAAGAACCTGTTCCTGTCGTCGTCGCGTTCGTGGCTGCGCAAGGGTCAGGAGGCGGTGATCACGCTGATGATCGAGGTCACCTGGGACAAGCGCCGCATCCTCGAGGTGTATCTGAACGTGGCCGAGTGGGGTAATGGCGTGTTCGGGGCCGAGGCGGCGGCCCGCCACTACTATGGACGCCCCGCCGCCAGCCTCGGCCCGGCCGAGGCGGCGCGACTCGCCGTGATGCTGCCCAACCCGCGTCGCTATGAGCACCAGTATGGCCCCCGCCTGGCCGCCCATGCGGCACGCGTGCAGCGCCGCATGGCGCATTCGCAGGTGCCGTGAGGGGTGAGCCGGACAAACGGCCATGGAACGCCTGCAGGCGCCGCGGCAGCCGCGACCGCCCCCTCCCCGCTCCGGTGCGCCTGCCGTCCATCATTTTCGCGTCCTGTCACACGTTCGGGGTCGCGTGCGCCGGGGCGAGTCCGTAGAATTCCGGCCTTGTGCCCTCCGCCGACGGCAGCGCGATGACCGAGCCCGAAGAACTCCACCCCGACGACGTCCAGCATCACCTCAAGGAGGTGCAGGAACTGCTCGCCCGCCAGAAGGTGGTGGAGGATCTCGTCCATCGCCAGGACATGCCGCGCCACGCACTGGTCGAGACCCTCGTCCATAAGCAGCACGAGGCCGCGCTGCGCGCCAAGCTTGAAAGCCTGCACCCAGCCGACATCGCCTACGTCCTCGAGGCCCTGCCGCTGACCGAGCGTCTCTATGCCTGGGACCTGGTGAAAGCCGAGCGCGACGGCGAGATCCTGCTCGAGGTCTCCGACGCGGTGCGCGAGTCGCTGATCGAGACGATGGCGCCGGCCGAGCTGAAGGCCGCGGCCGAATCGCTCGACGCCGACGAGCTCGCCGACCTCGCCCCCGACCTGCCGCCCGAGGTCATCGAGGACGTCTTCCAGTCGCTCGACAGCGAGGGCCGCGATCAATTGCGCGCGGCGATGTCCTATCCGGAAGACTCCGTCGGCGCGCTGATGGATTTCGACATGGTGACGGTGCGCGAGGACGTCACCCTCGAGGTGGTGCTGCGCTACCTGCGCCTCTTCGATGAGCTGCCCGACCACACCGACAAGCTCTTCGTCATTGATCGCGACGACCACCTCAAGGGCATCCTGTCGCTCGAGTCGCTGCTGATCAACGACCCCGAGACCCTGGTCGCCGAAGTGATGCGCAAGGAAGCGGTAATCAGCTTCACCCCCGAGGACGAGGCCGACGACGCGGCGCAGGCCTTCGAGCGCTACGACCTCGTGTCCGCCCCGGTGATCGACACCGAGAAGCGCCTGATCGGCCGCGTGACGGTGGCCGAGGTGGTGGACTACATCCGCGAGGAGTCCGAGGCCGAGATCCTGAGCCACGCCGGCCTGCGCGAGGAGGAGGACATCTTCGCCTCGGTGTGGGACTCGGTGAAAAACCGCTGGGCCTGGCTGGCGATCAACCTGGTCACCGCCTTCGTGGCCTCGCGCGTGATCGGCCTGTTCGAGGACTCGATCGAGAAGCTGGTGGCGCTCGCCGCGCTGATGCCGATCGTCGCCGGCATCGGTGGCAACTCGGGCAACCAGACGGTGACGATGATCGTGCGCGCGATCGCGATGGGCCAGGTCGAGCCCTCGGCAATGACCCGCCTGCTGAAAAAGGAGCTCGGCGTGGCGCTGATCAACGGCCTGGTGTGGGGCGGCCTGCTCGGCGTGCTGGCGTGGTGGCTGTACGGCAACGCCGAGCTCGGTCTGGTGATGACCGGGGCGATGACGCTGAACCTGCTGCTGGCGGCCTGCGCAGGCGTGCTGGTGCCGATGATGCGCCAGCGCCTCGGCGCCGACCCGGCGCTCGGCGGCTCGGTGATGATCACCGCGCTCACCGATTCGGGCGGCTTCTTCATCTTCCT
>JBEOKH010000504.1:0-6400 GCA_040275625.1 Thauera sp.
TTCGCCGGCCTCAAGCCCGGTGACTACGTCGTCAAGTTCATCACCCCCGCGGGCTTCTTCCTCACGAACCAAAACGTAGGCGCGAACGACGCGGCGGATAGCGACGCCGACGCCACCACCGGCTTCACCGGCTGCTACAAGCTCGAAGCGGGCAACACTGACAACAGCGTCGACGCCGGCATCTTCAAGCCCGGCGAAGGTGGCGTCGTGCCGTCGATCGACCTCGTCAAACTCACCAACGGAACCGACAACAACGCCCCCAACGGGCCGTACCTGGCGGTCGGCAGCACCGCGACCTTCACCTACCTGGTGACCAACGACGGCATGGTCGCGCTTTCGGATATCGAGCTCTCCGACGACCATGGCACGCCGGGCGACACCAGCGACGACTTCACGCCCGTCTTCATCGGCGGCGACGCCGACAGCGATGGCCTGCTCGATGTCGGCGAGACCTGGATCTACGAGGCCTCCACGGTCGTCACCGCCGGCCAGTACACCAACCTCGGCGCCGTGACCGGGACCCCGGCCGACGCCGACGGCAACCCGGTCCCCTCCCTGCCGCAGCCAACCGACACGGACCTCGACAACCACTTCGGCGCGCAGGTGGCGATCGACATCGAGAAGTTCGTCCGCGGCGTCCATGAGGAAACCGCCGGTGGCGGCGAAGGCCTGACCCCCGGCTTCTGGAAGACTCACTCCGAGTACGGCCCGGCACCGCTCGCAGGCTGGCCGGAGACCGGGTACGCCCCGGACGACGGATGGGAAGCCATCTTCGGCATCGACGTACCCGGCGCGCCGACCCTGCTCGATGCGCTGAACGCGGCCGGCGGCGGGCTCGATGCGCTGCTGCGCCACTCGACCGCCGCGCTGCTCAACGCAGCACAGCCGAACGTCGACTATGCCTACGCCGTAAGCCAGGTCATCTCGCTGACCCGTGACGCCATCCTCAGCGGCGACGCGGACCGCATCGAGTCGGTCAAGGACCAGTTCGTGATGCAGAACGAGCTGGGTGCCGACCTCAGCACCCCCGCAAGCGGCGGCGGCACAGTCACCACCCCGTGGTTCGACGCCGACGCCCCCGGCACCGGCCCCTTCATCGGGCTCGGCGGCACGGCCGAGTTCAGGTACGAGGTCCGCAACACCGGCGATGTCGCGCTCGCGGATGTTTCCGTGACCGACGACCGCCTCGCCGGGCTGAGCTTCGCCGGCGGCGACACGGACCACGACGGTCTGCTCGACCTCGACGAGGTTTGGCTCTACAGCGCCTCCGAGCTCGTCGACACCGCGGGCGTGGATATCGTCAACGTTGGCACCGCGATCGGGTCGGCGCTGGGCATCACGGCGACGGACGCCGACGCGGCGCGCTACTCGACGGCGTCGCTGTCGCAGTCGCTGGGCGACTTCGTCTGGATGGACGCCAACCGGAACGGCCTGCAAGACAGCGGCGAGACGGGCATCGGCGGCCTGCTGGTGACCCTGACCGGCGGCGGCGCCGACGGCATCATCGACGGCGTGGGCGACACCACGGCGACTACCAGCACGGACGCCGACGGCTACTACCAGTTCGACGGCCTGGCGGCCGGTGTGCAGTACCAGGTGACGTTCGGCACCCCAGCGGGCACGGCCTTCACCACGCGGGACGTCGGCGCCGGCGACGCCATCGACTCCGACGCCGGCGCCGACGGCAAGAGCCAGATCGTGACCCTGAGCCCGGGCCAGCACAACCCGTCCCTCGACGCGGGGGTGTACGTCCTCAATCCCGGCATCGATCTCGAGAAGACCACCCGCGGCCCGTCCAATGCCAACCCGACCGCGCCGGACTACGACAACGAGGATGCACCCGACGGCGCGGGCGTGCCGGTGCTGACCGCCGGCTCGCCGGTGAGCTGGACCTACAAGCTCACCAACACTGGCAACGTCGACTTCGCCAAGGCCGATCTCGCCATCCTGGACGACAACGGCACGCCGGCGAATACCGCCGACGACATGTCCATCGCCAACGGCAAGATCGCCTACGTGTCGGGCGACGATGGCGACAACGTGCTCGAAGCCGGCGAGTCGTGGCTGTATGAGGCCCGCGGCACGGTCCAGCCCCTGGGCGCCCTGGGCGCCGCCACCACGATCGACTTCTCCGGCAACAGCGCCATCGACGGCACCGACGGCAACACCCGCAGCTACACGGCCGGCGGCGTGACGGTGCAGGCCAACGCCTGGAGCCGCACGAAGGGCACCGACACCTGGCAGAAGGCCTGGCTGGGCACCTACGACGCCGGCCTCGGGGTCACCGACAGCAGCGAGAGCGGCAGCAGCTCCACCCACACGGTGGACAATAACGGTCGCGACAACTACATCGTCTTCCAGTTCTCCCAGGACGTGGTGGTGGACAAGGCCTTCCTCGGCTATGTGGTCGGCGACAGCGACATGACGGTGTATGTGGGCTCGGCCACGGCGCCCCTCACCGGCATGAACAACGCCGTGCTCGCCGGCATGGGTCTGAAGGAGTTCAACGACACCGGCTCGACCACCGCCCGCTGGGCCGACTTCAACGCCGGCGACGTCCACGGCAACGTGCTGATCCTGGCCGCCCGCGACGATGGCCACAGCGCCGACTACTTCAAGCTCGAAAAGCTGGTGTTCCAGGCGGTGCAGTCGGGCGGGATGTACGCGAACACCGCCACGGTCACCGCGCCGGGTGGCCTGAGCGACTCGGATATGAGCCACTACACGACCGTCCCAGCCACGCCCGGCATCGATCTCGAGAAGACCACCCGCGGCCCGTCCAATGCCAACCCGACCGCGCCGGACTACGACAACGAGGATGCACCCGACGGCGCGGGCGTGCCGGTGCTGACCGCCGGCTCGCCGGTGAGCTGGACCTACAAGCTCACCAACACTGGCAACGTCGACTTCGCCAAGGCCGATCTCGCCATCCTGGACGACAACGGCACGCCGGCGAATACCGCCGACGACATGTCCATCGCCAACGGCAAGATCGCCTACGTGTCGGGCGACGATGGCGACAACGTGCTCGAAGCCGGCGAGTCGTGGCTGTATGAGGCCCGCGGCACGGTCCAGCCCCTGGGCGCCCTGGGCGCCGCCACCACGATCGACTTCTCCGGCAACAGCGCCATCGACGGCACCGACGGCAACACCCGCAGCTACACGGCCGGCGGCGTGACGGTGCAGGCCAACGCCTGGAGCCGCACGAAGGGCACCGACACCTGGCAGAAGGCCTGGCTGGGCACCTACGACGCCGGCCTCGGGGTCACCGACAGCAGCGAGAGCGGCAGCAGCTCCACCCACACGGTGGACAATAACGGTCGCGACAACTACATCGTCTTCCAGTTCTCCCAGGACGTGGTGGTGGACAAGGCCTTCCTCGGCTATGTGGTCGGCGACAGCGACATGACGGTGTATGTGGGCTCGGCCACGGCGCCCCTCACCGGCATGAACAACGCCGTGCTCGCCGGCATGGGTCTGAAGGAGTTCAACGACACCGGCTCGACCACCGCCCGCTGGGCCGACTTCAACGCCGGCGACGTCCACGGCAACGTGCTGATCCTGGCCGCCCGCGACGATGGCCACAGCGCCGACTACTTCAAGCTCGAAAAGCTGGTGTTCCAGGCGGTGCAGTCGGGCGGGATGTACGCGAACACCGCCACGGTCACCGCGCCGGGTGGCCTGAGCGACTCGGACATGAGCCACTACAAGGTCGCTGCCCCCCCGAAGTTCTTCGTCGTCGACAACGCGGACGATCTGAGCTACCAGTACGACGCAGGTGGCAACGGCCTCGGCAACTTCGCGCTCTCCAACACCGATCCGCGCGACGTCGCCGCCAACGCAGACGGCAGCGTGCTGTGGGTGCTCGACAAGGACAAGAACGTCGATGTCTACACGGGTGACGGCACGCCGCTCGGGCAGTGGAAGGCCTACGGACTGGGCGCCGAGCCGGAGGGCATCACCCTCGACGGTAATGACCTCTGGATGGGCGACCGGGCCGGGAAGCTGTACTGGTACGACAATGCGGCGACCCGCACGTCTGGCACCGACAGCCCCGAAAAGAGCTTCGCGCTCTCTCTGGGCGGGAACCTCAAGGGCATCGTGACCGACGGGACCAACCTGTGGGCCGTCACCGAGGGCACCAGCGACTACGTGTATCGCTTCAAGATCGTGCGCGACTGGTCGGGCAATCCTAGCGGTTTGAACCAGAGCGGGGCATGGCAGCTACCCACCGCGAACGCCAAGCCGACCGGCATCACGCTCGACCCCAGTGGCCAGTCGGACAGCCTGTGGATCGTCGATGAGGCAACCGACACGGTGTACGAGTATGGAGACGCCCGCAGCCAGACCTGGGGACTTGGCACGGTCACCGCGCAGTTCAAGCTCGCGGCGGGCAACACCGCAGCGCAGGGCATCGCCGATCCCCTGCCCCCATCGGCCGATGCGTTCGATCTTGTCGACGCTTCCGCGCTTTCGGGGCTGGAGACGATGCTGCCCGACCCGTACGCCGGCAGCTTCACGACGAACCTGCTCGACGATGCACTCCGCTTCGATGACGTCGGCCTCGTCGGCATGAGCACGGAAAACGCGGGGACTCTGGCACTGCTTCACGCCTGAGCGCCATACGCGTGAGCTAAGATCCACCTCACGCTCGAATGAACGGCCGGGTATCCTACCCGGCCGTTTGTGCTCCCCCTTCCCGTCTGCATGCCGATCCGCGCTCGTGCGCCGGGCGGGGGAGCGACCGGCCTTCTCGCACGGGGACTACGAATCCGATGACAAATCAGACGCACGGCCAGCCAGCCGGCGGCGAACTGAAGGAAGCACTGCGCGCCTTGCGCAACGCCTTCGTGACGGTCGGCGCCTTCAGCGGCTTCATCAACCTGATGATGCTCGCCCCGGCGCTCTACATGCTCCAGGTGTACGACCGCGTGCTCGGTTCGCGCAACGAGACCACCCTGGTGATGCTCACCGTGCTCGTGGTCGGCGCGCTGCTGTTCATGGCCGCACTCGAGAGCGTGCGTGGCTGGATCCTCGTGCGCGTCGGCGCGCGGCTCGACGCACAACTCAACGCACGCGTCTTCACCGCAGCCTTCGAGCGCAACCTGCTCCAGGCAGGGAGCAACACGGCGCAACCGATCCACGACCTCAACACCGTCCGCCAGACGCTGACCGGCGCGGCCCTGCTCGCCGCCTTCGATGCGCCCTGGCTGCCCGCCTATCTGGTGGTGATCTTCGTCATGTCGCCGCTGCTGGGCTGGTTCGCGCTGGCCGGAGCGGTCCTCCTGCTGGCGCTCGCCGTGCTCAACGAGCGCCTCTCCAAACCGCGCCTCGACGAGGCGCAGAAGTTCTCCATGCAGTCGCACCAGGCGCTGACCAGCCATCTGCGCAACAGCGAGGTCATCGAAGCGATGGGCATGCTGCCGAACATCCGCGCGCGCTGGCACGCCCTGCACCGGCAGCAGATCCAGGCCCAGGCGCTCGCCAGCGATCGCGCCGCCATGCTGAGCGGCACGACCAAGTTCGTTCGGGTGGCGATGCAGTCGCTGGTGCTCGGGTTCGGTGCCCTGCTCGTGCTCGAGGACCAGATCACGGCCGGCATGATGATCGCCGCCTCGATCCTGCTCGGTCGCGCCCTCGCACCGATCGAACTGCTGGTCGCGAACTGGAAACAGATCGTCGCCGGGCGCCAGGCCCATGCCCGCCTTGAGGACCTGCTGCAACGCCACCCGGCACGCGCAGCGGGCATGAGCCTGCCCCGCCCGCGCGGCCAGATCACTGCCGAGGCGGTTTCGGCGATGCCGCCGGGCACACGCCGCCTGGTGCTGAAGAACCTGAGCTTCGCGATCAACCCCGGCGAAGTCGTCGCCGTGGTCGGCCCAAGCGCCTCGGGCAAATCCTCGCTCGCCCGCCTGCTGGTGGGGGTGTGGCCACCGGCGAGCGGCAGCCTGCGCCTGGACGGCGCCTCGATCTACGACTGGAACAAGGACGAGCTCGGTCCGGCCATGGGCTATCTGCCGCAGGATATCGAGCTCTTCGACGGCAGCGTCGCCGAGAACATCGCCCGTTTCGGCAGCGTCGACGCCGAACGCGTCGTCGACGCTGCGCGCAAGGTCGGCATGCACGAACACATCCTGCGTCTGCCGCAGGGCTACGACACCCCGCTCGGCGCTGAAGGTGGCAATCTCTCCGCCGGGCAGCGTCAGCGCATCGGTCTGGCACGCGCGCTCTATGGTGACCCTGCCCTCATCGTGCTCGACGAACCCAACTCCAACCTCGACGACGCCGGCGAGAAGGCCTTGCTCGAGACCCTTTTCGCACTCAAGGCACGTGGCTGCACGGTGGTGATCGTCACCCACCGCATGTCCACCCTCGCCGCCGCCGACAAGGTGATGGTCCT
>JBEOKH010000505.1:0-2819 GCA_040275625.1 Thauera sp.
CCAACGACCCCCACCATGTCAAGGTGGTGCTCTAACCAACTGAGCTACGCGCCTGCTGAAGTCCCGCATTATAGACACCACCAAAAACTTGTCAAAGTTTTTCTGCAGTGAAGCGGGTCGACCTTACTTCCTGAGCCGGGTCACCGCGAACAGGATGACCACTGCACCGACCACGGCGCCGATGAAACCCGCCCCCTCGCCCGCGTGGTAGATGCCCAGCGCCTGCCCGCCGTAGGTCGCAAACAGCGAACCGGCGATGCCGAGCAGCGAAGTCATGATAATGCCCAGGCCGTCCTTGCCCGGATGCAGCAGGCGGGCGACGAAGCCGACGATCAGGCCGATGAGGATGGTACCGATGATGCCCATGAAGCGCTCCTTTATTAGGTTGTGAATGCTGCCCGGAGGGGTCAGCCCTGCGGCCAGGCCGTGAGGAACTGCCTCCAGTGCGGCGCGTCGATGCGACCGAGCGCATCACGCACGTGCTGCACTTCTGCAGCCCATGCGCCGGCATCCAGATGCCCGCGCATGCGCTCGAAACGCAGATAGACGAGGTAGGTGTTGACCACGTCGGTCTCGCAATAGTCGCGGATCTCGTCGATCCGCCCGTCCTGCCAGGCCTGCCACACCGCCGAACCATCCATGCCGAGCTTGCCCGGATACCCCATGAGCTTGGCGAGATCGTCGAGCGGCGCGTTGGCGCGCGGCTGGTAAAGCGCCAGCAAGTCCATCAGATCGAGATGACGGCTGTGATAGCGGCTGATGTAGTTGTTCCACTTGAAGTCACGCGAGTCGTGGTAGTCACCCTCGCCCTGATCCCAGTAGCGCGGCGCGGCGACCCCATGCAGCATGCCGCGGTAGTGCAGCACCGGCAGGTCGAAACCGCCACCGTTCCACGACACGATCTGCGGCGTGTAGCGCTCGATGCCGTCGAAGAAGCGCTGGATGATCTCGCCCTCGCTGCTTTCCGGCTCGGACAGCGAGAACACCCTGAACTGCTGCGCATCCCGCAGCGCGCAGGAGATGCTGACCACGCGCTGCAGATGGTGCGGCAAAAAATCAGTGCCATGGCTCGCCCGGCGTTGCTGGAAGGCCCACTCGGCGACCTCGAAGTCGGACAGACCTGGAGGCAGGCTCTCGATCGCGCGAATGCCGGCGACGTCGGGAATGGTCTCGATGTCGAAGACGAGGACAGGCATCACTTCCTCACCCAGGAACCGCCCTGCTGCACCCACCAGCCCGGCTGCGCACGCTCGACCCAGCGCTGCGCAAAGGTGCGGCGCACTTCGGCCTCCCACTCGGGGTGACCGTTCGCGCGCGCGATCTCGCGATACAACGCGGCGCGGTCGGCGTTCTCGGCGGCGATCGCCGCATTGGCCTGCGCACGCGCGGCGAGCGGCACCTTGGCCGCATCGCGCAGCGCCACCGTGCCGTCGGCGGCGATGCCGGCTGCCCCCGAGCCATACAGGGGCGCAAGCTGCGCGTGGCGCTGCTGCATGGACTGACGCAGCGCGGACACCGCCGGGGTATCGATCTCGAGGTTGCCCTGCGCATGGGCTGCAAGCGCGAGCACGAGCCCGCCCAACAAGACACCGACGCGGCGCACGGATCCTGAAAAAAACTTCACTTCGCCCCCTCCCCCGCCGCGGGGGCGGCCGGCGCGTCTTCGCGCAACTGCCACACCTCGTCGATGATGCGGTCGGCGGCTTTTTCCGCCGCCGCCGCCGGGAAATAGATGTTGATCGTGACGCAGGCGGACATCGACGCGGCCAGCGCCGCCGCGAGCAACCACCGCGGAACGGGATTCATGTCTTCCTCGTGCAGTGTGCGGGTTCATTGGATGGTGGCAGGACGCCCCTCTGCCACCACGCGCTGAAGGCGGTCGACGAGCTCGTTCCAATCCACGCGCCGATTGTAGCCGATGACGTCGAGCGCCGGCACGCCGCCGCCACGCACGATCACGAAGCCGCCATCGGCGCGCTCGGGGCCGTCGAGACCGCCCATTTCGCATACGCCGCCGGCGAGCCGGCAGCGCACACCGAGCTCGCGGTAGCCGAAGGTATCGAACAGGCGCAGCAGGCTGCGCTGCACCGCCGCGACCGCACCGCCACCGCCGAGCGCACTGATGTTCTCCACCGCGCGCTGGCTGATGCGGCGCTGCTCGCTGCCCTCGCTGCTGACAATCCGCGCGTCGAAGGCGGTCGGCCGCCAGTGCGACAACTCGAGCCCGCGCACCGCGGCATCGACATGGCCGCTGATGCTGCCAAAGCTGAAAGTCTCGGTGAGTTGTGCCAGGTCGATGTGGCGCGCCTCGACATCCGCGACCAGATGCGTGGCGACGCCGAAGGGCTCGCGCAGGCGCAAACCGGTCGCCTGCAGCCAGCCATCGAACACCGAAACCACCAGCGCGCCATCGAGAACGATCTCGCCGGGCGTGACGCGCAGGCCGGGCAATGCCGCCGAGATCACGCCCGCCATGCGCGGCAGCCCGAGCGCGGCGGTGAGGAGCGGCATCGACACCGGCTCCAGCACCACGCCGCCGACGCCCCGCCAGCCCCCCTCCTCACGCGCCAGCACCAGATCCTCGACCACCATCGCACCATCGAGCACCGGAACCCGCACGCGTGCCAGGCTCACCGACTCGCCATCCAGTGCGGCCTCGAGCGCGAAGGCACCGAGGGTGAGCTTCTCCCAGCGCCCACCACCAACCTGCAGCGTGGCGCGACCGGGCATCTGCGCCGACCACGAAAGCCCACCGGACACCGGACCGAGCGCGAGCAGTTCGTCGCCCGCACGCAGCACGTCAACCCCCTGCCGTCCGG